>QHBQ01000411.1 GCA_003243865.1 Candidatus Chloroheliales bacterium
CTGCGATAAGCGCCACTTTGCAGATAACGACCAATCAGCGACAGCAGGGCGCCAGCTTTGTGGTGCAGACGCTGCCCATCCTCGATCGGCGGGCGAGCCAGTTCCACCTGTCCCAGCCCGCTCAAGTCGACCCGATTGATGACTGCCAGCAGCAGCCCGACCGATGCCCAGGCCCCCGCCACCACTGGCAGTCGCTCGAAGGTGCGGCGATAGATGGCCAGATCGTAACTGTTCGGCTCGCTGATGCCGCCCAGCGGCGGGAAGAAGCGGGCGCACAGCGCACTGATCGCCTCGCTCCGTCCCGCCTTCAGTGCCTCGGCGATCGCTTCCAGCGACCAATCGAGGGTTGACCCGCCAGTTTCACGCTTATGGGCAGCGTCGCCGATGACCATCTGCAAGCCCGACTCCTCCAGCAGCGGTCCGAGCAGCCCGGCGACGCTGCCGCTGATCATTCGCCCCGCCCGCAGGTCGAGCCAGAGCAGCAAATCGCCGCTGGTGCAGGCTGCGCTCTTCCACAACAGGCAGCCGTGACCAGCATAGGTGCTGATCTCCGGCAGGATCTCGTCATGGCGATAGGCGGTGAACCCCTGCTGTCGCAGCAGGTTGGCAACCGCGCCGTCGGGACTGCCGTCGAGCGTAACGATCTCGTCCACTAGCGGGGCCTGCTCCTGCACTGCCACCTGCAAACCCCGCAGCATCGCGGGCAGATTGTGGGTCTGCTGTTCAGCTAGCAGCACGAGGCTAACCCGACAGCCCTGGCGCTGCTTCAGTTCAACGAGGCGAGCGTAATCGGCGAACTCGCCGACCTCGTAGCTGTTCTCCACCCCCCAGCGCTCGATCAAGGGGCGCATCACGCTGGCTGACCAGCCGGTCTCACTGCCTGGTTCGACATCGAACTCGCCGAGCGACGCCACTTTAGGTCGCCGGTAACGCATCAACTCCAGTGGTTGGTGGGTCTTAGCCACCAGCAGCGACTTATCCAGAGTGCAGGCGAGATGACTGAGCGCCGCTGTAGTGCTGGCCCACCCCTCATTGTCCATGCGGGCGCTGTGCAACTCGCCACTCGCGCCGATGATGGTCAGGTCATGGTTGGCAAGCTGCTCGGTGATTGCCTCCAGGCCGTCAATCGCACTCAAGCTGCGATGAGCGATGTTCTGCAACTCCTCCTCGATGTCGCGGAACGGCTCATCCCACGGCGCAGGCGCATCTGGATGCTCAGAATTCGCTCTGGCGTGCATCACTGCCAGGGTTGCGTCAAGCTCCAGCATCAGCGCCTGGCCTAGCCGCAGCCCCATCTCGGCATAAGGACCACCACGCATTGCCAGCAGCATCTCGCGCACTGCCGCCAGCCCGCCGGCACCGATACGGGCCAGCAGTACATCGCAGGGTGCGCCGCGCATCACTTCATCGCAGATGCGCCCGTAGATATGGTCCGGTTCGTGGCTGTAGCCCTTCCACGACAGGATAATCAGGTCAGCGTCCATCTCGCGGGCGGCCTCAATGATGCCCTGGGCGACGCTGTGGGCAGTGGTGACGCGGGTATAGACGCTGATCGGCGGCTCACCCTGGTGGGGGCGCGGCTGTGCGGGTGGCATATAGTTGAGCAAGGTGCGATAGGCGCGGGCCAGCGGGCGAGCCGAACTGAACGAGCTATCATGCACCTCGGCCACGCCCAGGATAATCGCCTCCGCCCCGCTCGCCCGCCGTGCCTGGCTCCTGGCCTGCTGCCTCGCCATCGCCTGAGCGATGGTCAGCAGGTCGGCAGCCAGCCGCTGGTTGAGCAGCGGTGTCAACACCCGATATGGGCGAACCTTCCCATCCACCTGCATTCGATTAGTCATTTGTCTTCTTTGTCGCCATTGACCAAGAGTTGAGCGATTACTATGCCGATATTGTCCTCGCCGCCCCCTTCATTAGCGGCCTTAAGCAGCCGCTGCACCGCATCGTGTGGGTCGGCGCTATGCGCAATGATGCTGGCGATGCCCGGCTTGCCCTTGACATCCTCCTCGTTGACCATCTCCCAGAGGCCGTCGGAGCAGAGCAGCACAACATCGTGGGGGCGCAGCTTAAGGCTGAACAGATCAACCTCCATATGCCGGTCATCGCCCAGTGAGCGGTAGATTTCGTTGCGGCGATCGAAGCTGCGGATCTCCTCGCGGGTGAGTTGCCCGGCCTGCACCAGCCGCCAGGCCAGCGAGTGGTCCTCGGTAATCTGCTCCAGCTTGCCGTCGCGATAGAGATAGCCGCGGCTGTCGCCAACGTTGGCGAAGTAGGCTTTGTTGCCGACGATCATCACAGCAACGCAGGTGGTACCCATATCGCTCTTACGGGCGCGACTCTGCTGCACGATCTGGCGATTGGCTTCGAGTACGGCCTGACGCAGCAGCTCGCCAACCGCTTCGCCGCCCGCCATCACGTCAACCTCGCCGTCATCCTGATGCGGCTTGACGTTGGTGCCATAGTTGAAGATAACCTGCCCCAGCACGTTCTCGGCGATATTGGCCGCAATCGCGCGGATCGCCATACTGCTCGCCACCTCGCCGCTGTCGTGGCCGCCCATCCCATCGGCTACCACCAGCAGGGCGAATGGCTGGCTGCGGCTCTCCTCGACCGCATTGAAATCAAGCAGCAGCACGCTATCTTCATTCAGGGTGCGCACCATCCCGACGTCGCTGCCGCTGGAAGCCAGGATAGTGAGGCTGGGCGGCATTACGCCCTCTTCGCGGTACTGCTCCAATGCATCGGCGAGGCTACCCGCATCCTGATATTGCCCGGCCACCGCTTGAGCAAGCAACTCGCTTAGGCTGGCGGGTGGGCCGCTCTTCACTGTATCAAGGTCAACTGGCTTGACGAAATGGCTGAGGATGCCAGCCAGGGCTTGCACATCGGCGGTGCGGGCGGCGGCATCGGCCTGATGAGCGGCGGTAGCATCGTTGATGCGGGGAAGCTCCTCGCCGATGATGCTGATGTCAGCCGCGCTGATGTTGCCGAGGGC
>QHBQ01000270.1 GCA_003243865.1 Candidatus Chloroheliales bacterium
GTGGGCGGCACCCTGGTGCTGATCAGTTGGCGGCTGTATTTTATGTGAATGTGCCGCTGCTGCTGCTCGCCGCCTGGCTGGTGTGGCGCGGTCTGCACCAGCCAGCGATAGTGCGGCGCGAGGGGCAGGTTGATTACCCCGGCGCCGCGACCCTCACCATCGCGGTCAGTGCGCTGTTGCTGCTCACCGTCATCGCGGGTGGGGCGAAGGGCATACCCGGCTGGCTGGCCTGGCCGACCGCCGCAGTTAGCCTCACCTTCCTTGCCCTGTTCATCATCATCGAGCGGCGCAGCGACGCGCCATTGCTGCCGCTGGGCCTGTTTCGCGGGCGGCTGATCGCGGTTGCCGCGCTCTTGTCCTTCGCCTTCGGCATCGTGCTATTCGCCTGCGACACCTACATCCCCATGTATGTGCAGGGAGTGCGCGGCGGCGATGCGCTGCTGGCCGGGCTGGCGCTCACTCCGCTCTCGCTCGGCTGGCTGGTCGGCGCGACCCTCAGCGGCGGGCTGCTGCTGCGCATCGGCTATCGTGACACCCTGCTGTCCGGCGCGGGCCTGATCGTAATCGGCGCAATCTTGCTGGCCGGGCTGGGGCCGGGGTTGCCCTGGTGGTACGTTGTTGCCCTAACCCTCGCCCTCGGCCTCGGCATGGGTTTTGCGACCACCGCGCTCCTAATCGCGGTGCAGGATAGCGTCGAGTATGAGCGACGTGGGGTAGTCACGGCATTGACCCAGTTCGCCAGCAACATGGGCGGGGCGTTGGGGGTGGCGCTGCTGGGCGTCGCGCTCAATGCCGCGCTCGGCCAGCAGACCGCCCGCCTTGCCAACGCGGAAACGCAGTATGCCCGCCAGATCGCCAGCCTCGGCAGCGCCAATGACCTGCTCGACCCCGCGCGGCGGGTGGCGCTCGACCCTGGGCTGCTCAGCGGGCTACAAGGGGCGCTCGGCGCCGCACTTCAGATCGTCTACAGCGGCGTGCTGCTGGTCGCTGCGCTGTATCTGCTCACTGCGCTCTTCTTCCCCGCCATCCGGCTAATCGCCAAATCGAAGCTTCCGTAGCCGCTTGTAACATTTGTTCACCGTTATCTAACCCCCTGTTCACACCGGCATACGAATTTGATTCGCATTTCCGTGCGGGTTCTGCCCCATGTGCTGTATAATATGGCGATATAACTAAGATAGAGTTGCCCAGGTGATGCTGTATTTCTGTAGGGGCGAACCGTTGTTCGCCCTGGCCATATTTCTGTAGGGGCGAGCCGTTGTTCGCCCTGGCCTGATCCGGAGGAATAATGTCCATTTTGCGCAATAAATGGGTGCTGGCTGCGCTGTTGCTGCTGATCGTGGGTGGAGTGATTATCCTCAACCCGCTGGGCATCGGCAAGGCGACTGCACCCATCTATCTGACCGAGAAGGTACAACGCAGCGACCTGGTCGCCTCGGTCAATAGCAGCGGCAGCGTGCAACCGGCTGCCGATGTGAACCTGACCTTCCAGAGCAGCGGACAGGTGCAGAGTATCTACGTGCATAACGGCGATCAGGTGATAACCGGCACAGTGCTGGCCCAACTGAACACTGACGACCTCAAGCTGCAACTGGAGCAATCGCGGGCCAATCTGAACCAGGCGCAGGCCAGCCTCGACAAGGTGAAGGCGGGAGCGAGCGCGAAGGACATCGCCAACGCTCAGGCCGCGCTCGACTCGGCCAAAGCCAATCTCCACAAGGTGAAGTCTGGCCCCGGCACTCCGCAAGATGTCGCAGCGGCGCAGGCGCAACTCGATTCGGCCAGGGCCAATCTGGCGAAGGTCAAGGCTGGGCCGACCGCTAATGACATCGCTGCCGCGCAGGCGCAGGTAGACCAGGCCAAAGCCAACCTCGCCAAAGTGAAGGCCGGGCCAACCGCGCAGGACATCGCTGCCGCTGCCGCAGCAGTGCGCCAGGCGCAAGCCAACCGCGACAAGCTGAAGCAGCCTGCCAGCGCCGCCGACTTGCAAGCGGCGCAGACCGCGCTCGATGCGGCGAGGGCGCAGCAGGACAAGGTGAAGGCGGGCGCGGATGCCAGCACTCGCAGTGCGGCTCAGGCAAAGGTTGACCAGGCCCAGAACAATCTCGACAGCGTGAAGGCCAACTACGCCTCGCAGAAGCAGGACGCCCAGATCGCGATTGACCAGGCGGCCAACGCGCTGCGCAACGCCCAGGATAACCTCAGCAACGTCTACAACCAGACCCATGACAGCAACGGCAACTTCAAGTCCGACCCGCCGGGGCAGAGCGGCTACTATGAGCAGCTATATAGCCAGGCGCAACGTACCGAGCAGGATGCTGAGGGCGCGTTGCAGAAGGCCCGCGACGCGCTGGACAACATCAAGAAGCAGGAGATAGATGCAGTCAACACGGCGCAGACCACGCTGAACGATGCCAAGACCGCGCTGGCGCAGTTGCAAACAGGGCCGACCCAGGCGGAACTGACCCAGGCGCAGTCGGCGGTGGACCAGGCCCAGGCCAACCTCGATAAGCTGAAGCGCGGCCCGTCGAGCAATGATCTGGCGGCGGCGCAGGCAGCAGTAGACCAAGCCCAGGCCCAGCTTGACAAGCTAAGGGCGGGGCCGGTCGCGCAGGATGTGGCCGCCGCTCAGGCCCAGGTAGACCAGGCAATTGCCAATCTCAACAAGGCCAAGCAAGGGCCGACCCAGGCCGACATCGCGGCGGCTCAGGCCCAGGTTGACCAGGCAATCGCCAATCTGAACAAGGCCAAGCAGGGTGGCAGCGCCGACGATATGGCCCAAGCCCAAGCGACGGTAGACCAGGCTCAGAACAACCTCAACGACCTCAAGGCCGGGGCCAAGCCGCAGGACATTGCCCCC
>QHBQ01000019.1 GCA_003243865.1 Candidatus Chloroheliales bacterium
TACGAGGGCATCATCCACCGGCCTTGAGGGGATTAAGGACTAAGGATTAAAGATTAAAGAGGGAAGGCGCATCATCAGGTGCGCCCCCCTCTTTTGAGTAGGTAGGCATTGTGAGTGGGTAGGCATTGCAAAGTTATACCAATTCGCTTTGGTGCTGCAACAAATTCGTAGGGGCATGGCAACTATGCAAAAGCCCCAATTCATGAGCAGGTGCGCTTGACATTCGGCAATGGTTCCGATACTATTAGTTTGATCCTCATAACCGAAGAGGAGAGGGAAGTTTAGAAGTAGTAGATATAGAAGGAGAAAATGTTTGGCTAAGTACAAGTTTTTGCTCCCGGTACTGATGCTGGCGCTGGTGGTCAGCACGCTTGCAGGGATGCTCGGCAACGTTGCGGCCAGCCCGGTGAGTTCACCTGCACTGATCGCACAGAGCAGTCAGAATACTGGCAATGCGGCCAGCGCCAGTGGTCCGGCGCAAGCCGCCCAACCCCCGGCCAGCGGCGCAGCGATTCCGGCTAACAACGATGGCCTTGACGCGCTTCCCCCAGGTCTCCGAGGAGTCTCGTATTCCACCCTCGCCATGTCCGGCAAGGTTCATCCGGCCAAGCCTGGCTCCGCTCAACCGAACAGCTGGGTCAACCCTTTCGCCCCCCTGCTCAACATTACCTGGGGCGCAGCCGCCCAAACTACCGCCTCCAGTTCAGGCGAACCCGCGGCCGGGGTTAACCCCACCAACGGCCAATACCTGCTGGTCAGCGGCAATTTCAGCCTTGACAACAGCACCAACGGTGGCCTAACCTGGCAGACACGCACCCCTCCCAACCCCCACGGCTCCGGTGATGTGACCAACGCCTGGCTCGAAGGCGGCGCGGGCGGTAACGCCCTCGAAATGGCGATTAACAACGGGGGCGGTGGCTATGATTTCACCTGCGGGCGCTCCACCGATTTCGGGGTCAACTGGGCTACCGATGCCGCCTGCGGAGCGAGCGTCAGCACGCCCTATTTCGATGACCGCGAGTACATCTGGGTTGACCACAACCCGGCCAGCCCCTTCTATGGCCGCGCCTACGTCACGGTGGCGCTCTTCGACGCGGGCGGCAGCGGTAGCTTCAACACTGTGAGCAATCGCTGGTCCAGCGACAACGGCACGACCTGGAACCCGCCTGGCTCAGCGCCTCTTGCGCTGGTACCCAACAATGAGTTCGCCCTACGCATCGCCCACAATGAGTTCCCCTCACTGGGCATCTCGCCCGATGGCACTCTCGGCTACGCCTGGCACCGCGGTCAATGCTGCGGCATCATCGTCAACGTTCCCAATAAGGTCATGTTCGCCCGTTCCACCGATGGTGGAGTCTCCTTCCCCTTCTCCACCACGATTGTCACCGTGCCGCAGAACCAGGCCGTGTCGTTCAATTCCACCTCCCCATTGGGGGTGCGCTGGAGCGACACGCCGAACATTGCGGCTGATCTGGGCCAGAACGGGGTTTTCTATGCAGTCTGGACTGCTTATCGCACGCCCAGTACCCCAGCATCGGCGGCAATCTACCTGTCGAAGTCCACTGATAACGGCGCGACCTGGAGCACGCCGGTCATTCCCTACAACAACCCGAACCCGAACATCTTCCAGGGTTGGGGCTGGGTGAAGGTGACCCCCGACGGCACCATCCATGTGACCTTCCTGAGCGGCACCACCAACAACACGACGGTGGCGCAGTTCTACGTTCAGTCAACCGATGGAGGCGTGACCTGGAGCGCACCGTTCCAGTTGAGCAGCAGCACGTTTGGCGCCTTCAGTGTAACCACCGACTATGAGGCCAACGATGTGGGCGGCTTCAGCGGGGGTGGGGGTACGATTCTGGCCGCATGGGCGCAGAGTACACACTGGGCGCGGGTAGGCACGTTCACGCTAGGCACGCCGACCCCAACCGTGACCGGCACGCCACCGACTGCCACGCCAACCCGCACCAATACCAGCACCCCAACGTCAACCCCGACCCCGTGCTTCGGTCCTGACCCGGTGGTAAATGGTGGGTTCGAGACCGGCCAGTTGGCACCGTGGGTCATCAGCGACACAGTGCCCCCGCCAGTGGTCTCCACTGCGCAGGCGCATAGCGGCACCTACTCCGCCCTGCTCGGCACCGTCAGCGGTAGTGAACCGAACGGCAGCGGCAGCATCTATCAGCAAGTTACCGTGCCAGCGGGCGGAGCGCAACTCTCCTACTGGTACTACCCCTTGACCACCGACACCATCACCTTCGACTGGCAGGATGCTTATGTCGAGAACACCAGTGGCACTATCCTCGCCACCATCATGCACGTAGATGAAAACGATGGGGTTTGGAAGAACAAGACCTTCGACATGACGCCCTATGCAGGGCAGACAGTACGCATCGTCTTCTTGGTCCACCAGGACGGTTTCGGCGATCTCACCTCCATGTACGTGGATGATGTGAGCATGGCGGCAATTGTTAGTTGCGGCACACCGACCCCAGCGCCGCCCACCGCTACGCAGACTAACACGCCGGTGCCGCCGACCAACGCGCCGAGCGCCACTTCCACCTTGGTACCACCGACCGCGACCAGAACCTCCACCGCAGTGCCTCCAACTAGCACCGCCACCGCAGTGCCACCGAGCAGCACGCCAGTGCCAGCTACCAACACCCCTGGCGGCCCAACCAACACGCCCGTGCCGACCAACACGCCCATGCCGACTAACACCCCTGGCGGCGCGACCAACACGCCGATAGCGCCAACCCTGACACCCACCGACTGCCCCAACCCCTTCGTGGATATTAACAACAACGTCTTCTACTATGCTATCCACTACCTCTACTGCCG
>QHBQ01000246.1 GCA_003243865.1 Candidatus Chloroheliales bacterium
GTGGCGGCGTTCTTCTCCCGCTCGCTCGCCCCCGGCGTCTACATCACCGGCCCTTACACCGGCTCTAGCGGGCGGCGCGGCGCGTTCAATGCCACCAATACCGACTACAGCAGCGGCTTCAATGCCGGTCTCTACGGCAAAGGTCCGCGTGCGATCGAAGGTATCGCAGCCTCTGATGGCAGCACCAACACCTCTGCTGGCTTCTTCGACAACCCGATTACCTTCACTGTGAACTCTAACTATGGGATGTACGCCATCGCCACCAACGGCTGGGGTGTGTATGGCTCCTCTGCTGGCAACACTGGGTCACAGCAGAGCGCGGGCGTGGTGGGGGTTAGTACCGTGCCGATTATCGCCAGAATTGGCGGTGCGGGCGGCGTATTCACCGGCACTGAGGTAGGAGCAGTGGGCTACGGCGAGACCGGAGTTCAAGGTGTTGCCCATACTACCAACGGCATTGGGGTGCAAGGCATCGCCGATGGCTCACATGGCGATGCGGTAAATGGCATCGCTGAGGGCGATAACGGCATCGGGGTTGCTGGAATTGCTTTCTTGTATGCCAACGCCCTTGGCGGCTACTTCCAGAGTTATGACGGCAGCAATACCGCAGTCGGTTTGCACGTAGCGGGCAAAGGCACTGCCACTGGCGGGTTCATAACCGGCGGCAGCTACGACATGATGGTGCGATACGATGGCACAGATGACCTGCACCCCGGCGATGTCCTCGCCCTCGACGGCAGCACATCAAAGCTAGACAACGCCACCCTGCTCGGTACCATCAAGGCCGATGCCAGCAACAGCGCCGCAATCGGCGTGGCGCAGTATCGCTGCGATGTATACCCGGTTCACAACCCGGTAGACAGCCAGAACCTCACCATGATGAACGCGCCAGCACATAGCTTCGTCCAACCGGATACCCAGGCCTCCAGCTTCAAGTCGGGTGATATAATTGACATCGTGGTACTCGGCACGGCCCAGATGAAAGTCTCCGGCAACCTCAAGGTCGGCGACCACCTAACCCTCGCGGGCAATGGCAGCGTGGTGGCGGCCAAAGGCGATGCCGAAAGCATCGGCAAGCTCGCTACCCTGCCCGACAAGGACGGCTACGCCACCGTCTTTGTTAACTTCAAGTAGGGGCGGGCGGCGTTCGCCCTGGGGCGCAGCGTACCCCCTCAAGTTTGCCCCTATCTAACTCAGTTATGGCGCATATCCATTGTGCCAGAAAGAAAGGAAAGTACCATGAAGTCCTATCGTATCGTCTCGTTCGTGTTCATCGCCCTCGCCCTTGCTGTTCTCTTGGGCCAGAGCTTTGGCGGCGCACTGGCCGCCCCTAGTGGCAAGCTGACTGCCAGCGTCAGCGCAACCTTGCAAGGCAGCAGCGTCAGCGCGGGCACAGTGTCCAACCCCATCCAGCCCAGCGATGTGCAATACTTCCAGGATGTGGCAGTCGGCAGTTTCTGGTACAACTACACTGCCAGCCTGTATCAGGAAGGGATTACCACTGGCTACCCCTGCAACCATCCGCCCGCAGGGCCGTGCGGCAATCCACCACTGCCCTACTACCTGCCTAACGAGAACATTATTCGCGGGCAGGTAGCGGCCTTCTTCTCCCGCTCACTCGCCCCCGGCGTCTACATCACCGGCCCTTACACCGGCACAACCGGACGGCGTGGTGCGTTCAACGCCACCAATACCAACCTCAATGACAATAACAACGCTGGTCTCTACGGCAAAGGGCCGCACGGTGTCACTGGCATTGCTGACTCCAACGGCAGCCAGAACTCCGTTGGCGGTTACTTCGACAACCCGATTACCTATACCAACAACTCTAACTGGGGGGTGTATGCCAGTGTCGCCAACGGTGTCGGTGTGTACGGCGTCTCCGCTGGCTCGACCAGCAGCCAGGATAGCGCGGGCATTCACGGTGTCAGCACCGGTGGCGGCGAAGGCGGCGAGTTCGGCGGCTACGCTGGCATCGTGGCGAACGCGGGTAGCGCGAGCGTAACATCAGCGGGCGATGGCCTCGATATTGGCGCTCCCGGTGGCACCCGCGATGCTATCTACTCAATCCAACCAAGCGGTGACGCTAACTGGACCCTGTTCGGCAACGCCCACATTCACGGCAGCAACATCACTGGCGCGGACTACGAGGTGGAAGTTCGCTATGACGGCAGCGAACCGGCGCAAATCGGCGATGTCCTCGCTGCCGACGGCAACAACAGCATGGATGGCGGCACTGCCGTACTCGGAGTGACCAAAGCCGACTCCAGCAACGCCAACGCTGCTATCGGCGTGTTCAGCTACCGTCTCACCTACGTCAAGGTTGGTGGTCAGGACAAGCCTCTGCTGGATACCAGCGCCAGTGTCCAACCGGGCGAGTACGCATACGTCACCGTCGTCGGCCAGGCTCGCATGAAGCTGGCGGGCACCCCTAGCATCGGTGACCGCGTGAGCCTCAACAACGGAAATATCAGCGTAGCCTCGAAAGACGCTGACAGCCTCTCCATCGGCAAGGTGGTGAGTAAGCCCGACAAGGATGGCTACGTGACGGTCTTCGTCAACCTGAAGTAATCACTGCAGGTGGAAGGTAGAATGGGTACTCGCCACGTTCCTGCCCAACCTGAACATCCAGCGCGACCAGATGTGCCGGATCGCTTACAAGGGCATCACCAAGCCTTGAGGGGATTAAAGCCGAAAGATGATAGATTAAAGCAGGGGGCGCATCGCAAGGTGCGCCCCCATGTTTGCTTGCCACCGCTTCTACCTCATGCTATAATGCAACTGTAAGGAGGCAGCGATGTCCAGCAGCGACTCGACCCACAGCGGCGTATACGTCCCACCCTTCAACCAGCGCGAACGCATCCCCCAGGAGGCGATTGACGACCTGGTGCGCCAGATTGCTGAACAGTTCCACCCTGAGCGCATCATCCTGTTCGGTTCCTACGCCTACGGCACGCCCCGGCCCGACAGCGATGTGGACCTGCT
>QHBQ01000035.1 GCA_003243865.1 Candidatus Chloroheliales bacterium
TAGCCCTGGCGCTGCTTGTGCTTGGGCGTTGCGCTGCAAATCACGATCACCACGCCCTTGCGCTTGATAATCTTGCAGGATGGGCAGCGCGGCTTGACTGATGCACGTACTTTCATGGCTAACTGTTTCCTCTCCAGTCCCTCTTCGTGGGGGAACCCTTAACGATAGCGATAGATGATCCGCCCACGACTGAGGTCGTAGGGGGAGAGTTCGACCAGAACCCGGTCGCCCAACGCGATGCGGATGAAGTTCATTCGCATCTTGCCGGAGATGTGGGCAAGCACTTTATGCCCATTGTCCAACTCGACATTGAACATGGCGTTCGGCAAGGCTTCGATAATCTTGCCATCTACCTCGATTACGTCCTTGTTGCTATTGTTCTTCTTAGCCAAAAATCATCAACCCCTTTTGGATAACGTGTGCGATAATCAATGATGTTTGCGACACAAATGAGCCGCCCAACAGGCGGTCTGGCACATGATGCGCCAAACGCTATTGTACCATATTGAGCGTGCTTACGTCAAGTCTGGCTGCCCCCCTGCGGGATCGAGGATTTTCACGGCAAGGTCAGGATCTCTGGCCCGTTCTCGGTGATCGCGACCGTATGTTCGAAGTGCGAAGAGAGGGCATGGTCGCGGATAATCACTGCCCAGCTATCGCTGGCCACATCTACATCGGGTGAGCCAGCGCTCAACATTGGCTCGATCGCAATCGCCATGCCGGGGCGCAGGATAACGCCATCGCTGGGGTGACCTTCGTTCGGCACATGCGGGTCTTCGTGCATCGCCACGCCGATACCGTGGCCGCCGTAGTCATGCACCACATGAAAGCCCAGACCCTCGACATACTGCTGGATCGCGCTGCTAATTGCGCCAACGTGGTTGCCCGCTTGCGCCTTGATGATGCCGATGCGCAACGCTTCCTCACCCCCAGCGAGTAGCCGCTGCACCAACGGGCTGGCATTGCCGCCTACCGCCAGGCTGATCGCGGCGTCGCCATGAAAACCGCGATAGATTGCGCCACAATCTATACTGAGCAGCTCGCCCTCATTCAGCGGCACATCGCTGGGGATGCCGTGGACGATCACCTCGTTGACTGACGCGCAGATAGTAGCTGGATAGCGGGGGATGCCACGCATCTGCCCGCCGTAGCCCTTGAACGAAGGAATCGCGCCCTGGCTCTTGATGTAGTTGTAGGCGATGCTGTCCAGTTCGCGGGTGGTAACGCCCGGCTTGACTGCCGCACGCAGCAGCGCCAGGGCCTGAGCGGTAATTCGTCCCGCGCGGCGCATCAACTCGAACTGCTCCTTGTTCTTGATGGTTATTGCCATAGCAAATTGAAAGTCCCAGGCTTGTTGTAGGGGGGGATTTGTCCCGTCCTGCTGCCTGACAGCTAGTTAGCCTACCAACGTCCCAGGGTCTTCTCGCTGTTTGCCAATGGCGAAGAGCAAATCAGACCACACTTGTTCGATATCCTGCTCACCGTTTATCTCACACAGCAACCCTTTGGCCCGATAGTATTCAATCACTGGCATGGTTTGGGCGAAGTAGGTATCGAGCCGGGTCTTGACCTTGTCGGGCTGATCGTCCTCGCGCTGGTAGAGCGGACTGCCGTCAATATCGCACACGCTCGGAATGACGGGCGGCTTGTACTTTGCGTTATAGACGTGCGAACCGTCGGCGCGGCAGGTCAATCGTCCGCTCAAGCGGTCGAGCAGCATTGCTGGCTCAACCTTTATGTACGGCACTACGGCGATCTTCTGGCCCTCGGCGGCGAGGGCGACATCAAGCGCTTCGGCCTGGGCAACCGTGCGGGGGAAGCCGTCGAGGATCACATCGCTGACGTTCAACTCGCGCATCTTCCCCAAGATCATCTTGATGACCAGATCATCCGGAACCAGCGTGCCAGCGGTGATGTAGCTATCGGCCAACTTGCCGAGATCGGTGCCGCGCTTGCGCTCATCGCGGAGCAGGTCGCCGCTGGAGAGGTGCGCCATGCCGTAGGTCTCGACCAGCCGTCCTGCCTGAGTACCTTTGCCCGCGCCCGGTGCGCCTACCAGTACGATTATCAATTCGTCTCTCCTTTGAGCCGAATACCCCTCACCCTAACCCTTGAAGGAGAGGGGAGCCTATCGGTAGGAGCGCACCGTCGTTCGCTCCATACTCCCCCACCCAGCTTCCCCCTTTGGGGGAGGAGAAAGGCTATTTGATGAAGCCCTCGTAGCGACGCATCAGCAACTGGGCTTCGAGTTGCTTCATGGTGTCAATCGCCACACTGACCACGATAAGCGCGGCAGTGCTACTGAGCAGGTTTTGCGCTCCCTGATCACCAGTGACAATCGAGGCGATGTAGGGTAGGATTGCGACGGTGGCGAGGAAGAGCGCCCCCAGCAGAGTGATGCGATTAAGCACGCGGTTCAGGTAGCGCTCGGTGGCGACACCTGGGCGCACCCCCGGCACGCTGCCGCCGCTCTTCATCAGGTTCTCGGCGATATTCTGCTGGCCGAACTGAATCTGGGTATACAGATAGGTGAAGCCGAACACCATCAGGAAGTAGAGAACCTGATACTGCAAGGTTTGCGGTAGGAAGAAGTTGTAGACCGCGTCCGCAATGTTGCGCACCCATTCGGTTTGCGCCCCCCTAAAGAATCCGGCGATGGTGGCGGGGAAGACCATGATCGCAATGGCGAAGATGAGCGGAATCATGCCCGCGCTATTGACGCGCAGCGGGATGAAGCTGCTCCCCGCCTGGCGCACCATGCGGTTGCCCCGCATCATTGTTCTAGCGTAGTTAACGGGTATACGTCGTTGTCCCTCGTTTACCAGCACCACCCCAACAATGATGAGCAGGCCGATGGCGAGAAAGATGAGCAGGCCGAAGACGTTGCCAACGCCACTGGTCTGCACAAATAGCTGGCCGATCGAGGTGGGGATACGCGAGACGATGCCCGCGAAGATGATGATGCTAACTCCCTGGCCCACGCCGAACTCGGTAATTAGCTCACCAATCCAGACCAGTAGCAGCGTGCCGGTAGTCATCGTAACCAGCACCGCCCAGCTTTGCA
>QHBQ01000352.1 GCA_003243865.1 Candidatus Chloroheliales bacterium
GTGGGGTCGCGCTGCTGGGGGCTACGTAATCCGCCGATACCCAGCCGACCGTGTACTTGCCGCTGACCTGATACCAACTGTTGCCTGCCTTGTCGGTAACCGGGCCATCTACCACCTTCAGCACCGTGCCACCGTCAACTGTCGCCAGCACGGTGCCGCTCTTGCTTGCCGCGCTGCGGATGCGCAGGTTGTCGTCGGTCACCTTCACTGCTCCGCCAATCTTGATTTTCGCCGCGCTACCAGTGTCGCTGGCCTGCTGCGGGCTACGCGTTGAGGAGCTGGTGGTGTTCGACTTGCTGCTACTGCCACTGCCGGAAAGGTAATCACCCCTTACCCAACCGCCGCCGTTTTCGTTGCGCACCTTGTACCAGAGGTTGCCGTTGCTATCGGTACGCGGGCCATCGTAAACTTCCACTGCCTGCCCCGCGCCCAACTGCACGTTTACATCGTAGGCGGTGCCTGGCCCGCCGCGCAGGTTGATGTGGTCTCCGGGGCTGCCTGCGATATATCCGATACCGCCGACTACTACTGAGCTAGCCGCCTTTGCGCTGCCCGCCCCAGCGGTCACTACCGCTGCGAACACGAGCGCCGCAACCATCAGGCGATACATCGCTCTCGTCTTTACTTTAGTTGACAACTTGCAATCCTACCTTTCTTGCTGTGTGTTTGTTGATTTGGTCTGCTTGGTCTAAACTCGCTTAGACGGCATTTGACCACCCCCTTTCTATGCTTCCTGCCGTCTTCTGCTGCCACTGGCATTCGCCGCTGGCTTTTTGGCAAATAGATAAGGGCCATCAGCCGCGTTCATCGCCCTGGAACATTGAGGGCATGATGAGCGGGCAATTGGCCCTTGTGGGTTGTGATTACGCACGCTGAACACCCAGCACCGCCTGCTGGCGACGTACCGGGGTGAACAGCGCATTCTTTGGGCGGGGCAAACGCTGGGCTGCGGCCTGCTTGGCGGCCTGCGCTGGGGTTGGGGCCGCGCTATCCTGGCGGAGCGGGGCAGTCTTATTGGTGTGCGGTTTGAGCAGGGATAGCAGAGGCAGCTTGCTGGCGCTGGCTAGCCAGAAGCGATAATTGAGAATGCATCCTACCCAGGCAAGCGCCTGAGCAGCATACAGAAACAGCGATGTAAGGAAGGAGACTACGGTTGTGGTTATCAGTCGGGCGTAACTATCTGGCCCATCCGCACGTTTATTAGATGACAAAACTTGCCCCTCCGTGCTACCATCCCCTCGGAACTAAGAAGCCTTCTGAGGTGGGCTGGCAATCGGCTGATTGGCCTTCGCCAGTTGACCCCACTGCGCGCATTCTTGATGTACCTGCTTCGCGTGAAGCTAGGGTGTCGCAATCGGGGTAGGGCATCATTGCCCACCCGCGCAGAGCGGTGGCGTTGTGGAAGTGTTACCAACCTGCTCGCGCGACGGGGCTAAGGATAGCATACCCATATGCCGTTTGTCAAACTTTTCACTAGTTTCTAATCGGAATCGTTTTAGGCGCAAAAAGGGTAATCATTGTTATCACATTCTGCCCCCTCTCCCTAGCCCTCTCCCCCGGCGGGGAGAGGGGTTTGCCGGGGNTAAGTACGGCCACCTCTTCAATCCCTCTCCNTAGCCCTCTCCCCCGGCGGGGAGAGGGGACATAAACCCCCCCATTTCGGGGAGAGGGGATATAGACTCCCTCCCCCATTTCGGGGTGGGGGTCAGCGGAGTTGCGCCATCTCATAGCTCTCCGCCGTCTGGTAGAGGAAGTAGATCGGCTGGCGGATGGGGAATGGGGGCTGCACCTTGCGGGCCACCATCTCGGTCAGGGTGCGGTCGAGTTGCTGCTGGCGCGGCCACAACAGGGTGGGGCGGCGCAGCAGGTAGTCGCGCACTAGCTGATACTCGCTGTTGCTGAGGCGTTCGATGTTGGGAATGGCGGGGTTGCCGCTGGGCAGCATCCCCGGCAATGGCTGGGGTCGGTCACTGCGATAGACCAGCGGTGGTTGCGTTGCGGGCTGGTAATCAGGCTTGACTGCGATTTGCTCCAGGCGCAGCGCAGCGTTCTCGCGCACCACCACCGTGTTTGCCGCCATGTCCCCCAGCCGCCGCCAGCGGCGGTCGAAGAACATCACCAGCAGGCCCAGGGCGTAGGAGGCGGGCAGGAAGTCCACGAAGCGGACGATGTTGCGCAGCAGCGCATCGGTGAAGCCGATTGGCAGCCCATCGGCCTTCAGCACCCGCAGGTTCAGCGCCCGCTTGCCGGGAGTCTGTCCCCGCCAAACAGTCTCGAAGAAGGCGAAGTAGCCGAACAGCACCACGAACAGCGCCAGGATGCCCACCGCAGTGAGGATGCTGAAGCTATCGTATAGTCTGGTGAGGTTTACCGCAATCGCCAGCAGCAGCAGGATCAGTCCGATGAGGAAGTGGTCGAGCAGCGCCGCCAGATAGCGCGACCCAATGCCCGCCAGAGTATAGCTGAAGCTGACGCTCTCCGGCGTCTCGACGCTGAATTGCTCTTCCATAATGTAATTGCAGATTTAAGATTATAGATTGCAAATTGTTGTCGTCTGTTTTATTGCGGCTCAATAGCATCAACCTTGCCCGCCTCCACGCGGAACAGGCTGGCGCTGGTGAGGAAGGCAGGGGTGAAGTGGTCGAGGTCGGTGGAAGTGATTAGCGCCTGCTGGTCGGGGCGGGCCTGCACCGTGTCGAGTAGGAACTGGCGGCGGCTGGCGTCAAGTTCGGAGAGGATGTCGTCAAGCAGCAGGATGGGGGTATCGCCGGTCTCTTGCTCCATCAGCGTGACTTCGGCCAGCTTCATCGCCAGGATGGCGGTGCGTTGCTGCCCGCGTGAGCCGTAGGTGGCAATATCCATTGCTTGTTGATCGTGACCGAGGGTGAAGCTGAAGTCGTCGCGGTGGGGACCGAGCAGCGAGACGCCGCGCCGCGCCTCCTCGACGGTAATTGCGGCAAGCTGGGTGGCGAACTCATCCTGCACCTTGCCGCTGAGGCGGGTGGCGTGCGGCAGCATTGCGGGCAACTCCGGGGTGGCGAGCGGGCGTGGCTGCTTCAATTCGGGCAAAATCGCGGTGCGGGCAGTGGGCGCGACCTTGCTCTGGTAATCGAGGCAGAGGGTGGGGCCACCGCCCATCAGTTGCCTATGGGTAGGGTCGGCGAGCGCGGCGAGGCGGATGAGGAAATCCTGGCGGCGCAGCACGATGTACGCGCCCGCCTTCGCCAGTTCATCGTCCCAGTAGCGTAGCTCCTCCTTCACCGCCGGGTTGAGCGGGTTGCGTTGCCGTTCGCGCAGTTGGCGCAGCAGGGCGTTACGTTGCAGCAGCACCTTGTTGTACTGACTGAGGTGCATCATATAGCGGTGGTCAATCTGCGAGATGGTGATGTCGAGGTAGCGGCGGCGGCTGGCGGGCGGGCTGGTGATGAGGGTCATGTCTTCGGGCGAGAACATCACCACATTGACCTGACCGATCAGATCAACCGCGCGGCGGGCGACCTTGTTGATTTTGATACGCTTGCGGGCCAGGCCGTTGCCGTTACCATTGCCGTTGGCTTCGCGGCCCTCGTCGCGGGTGATGACGATTTCGACCGACAGTTCGCCCCGCGCCCGCTCCACCTCGGCGAGCAGGCGAGCAAACGGCGGCGCACCGAGGTCGGCAACGGCAGCGGTGTTGATTAGTTCGGCGTCGCTGTTGCTGCGCTGGCTCTTGGTGGTGGCGAGGAAGTAGATGACCTCAAGCAGGCTGGTCTTGCCGCTGGCGTTGTCGCCGACGAACACCGAGAGTTGCGGCGGCAAAGCCAGCCGCAGCCGCTCATAGAGGCGGAAGTCGGTCAGGTCAAGGTGGGTGCAGTGCATGGTTTTCTCATCGCAAAGTGAAGTTTATGCGGCGATTATAGCACCGAGGATGAGGTGGCGCAAGGAAAGACAGCCAGCGGGCATTGGCGCTATTCACCAGGGCGTATGCGATTCGCCCCTACGTCAACGTTGTCGCCTGCAATGGGCATTGGTGCGCTTCACCGGGGCGGGCGGTAGCCCGCCCCTACATCTATAATCCTTAATCCTTAATCTTTAATCCCGCTGTCGTCCCACAACGGCTGCAATATTATCCACTGGTCGGGGGTGGCGGCGATGAAGCGTTCGAGGGTAGTGACTAGCTTGCGCTGGTTGATGGCGGCATCGTGGGCGGGGTTGTCGCTGTGGACAAGGTCGAGCGGGGGATAGAGTTCGGCCACCGAGCGGTTGTCGCTCTGGCGATAGATATGCACCGGGATGACCGGCGCGCCAGTACGTTGCGCGATCTGGATCGCGCCAGTCGGCATCGAGACTGGCTGACCGAAGAAGGGCATCACCTCGCCGCTGTTGGTAACATCGCGGTCGGCGGCAATGCCGAGTACCTCGCCGCCCTTGAGCGCGCGGAACGCCTGGCGTAGGGCGGGGCCACCTACCGAAATGAGCTTGACCCCCTGGCTTTCACGCAGGTCGGTGATGTACTCGTATAGTTCGGGCGGCTCGATTGGCTCGGCCAGTAGGCTGAGGCGGGTGCCAAGCGCGTTGGCGGCCTGGACGATGATGTTGAAGTTGCCGAGGTGGGCGCTGATCATGATGAGGCCTTTACCCTGCTTGAGCGCGTCAAGGGCGTAATCCACGCCCCTGACCTCGACGATGCGGCGGATGTCGGCGTGGTCGAGCTGGGGCAAGCGTAGCATATCATAGTAGTTCTTGATGTTGTTGACAAACACGCCCTGGGCAAGACGGCCGATCAACCGTTCGCTGGCAGCGGGGCCGACCACATGGCGCATATTGCTGCGCACTGCTGCCTGCGCCTTACGGTTGAAGATATAGAGGAGCAGGCCGACGAGACGGCAAAGGGGATAAGCCAACCAGGGCGGCATGATGCGCGTCATCCTAGCACCGAACTTGTAGAGGCTAAGGGGGTTCAACTTCATGTGGGCTTTCACAAACAAAGGGCGTGATTTATCACGCCCCTACATTGATTACTGAGGTTCAACTTCATGCCGGTTGCCGCTGGGGTA
>QHBQ01000115.1 GCA_003243865.1 Candidatus Chloroheliales bacterium
GGTCCTATCTTGATATGACATTACTCTTGTTGCTCCTCTGGGTGGTAATAGAAAGTGGTTAAGGTTAAACGCTCTTTACAGTCATTCTGGTTCATCCGGCCACCGTCTACCCCTCACCACCCAGGAGGAAGTAATAAGTAACTTGGCGGGCTGCTTGCCTGCCGCAAGATGGACACCGATACAGCGTTAGGGGTATTATACCACAATTTTGAAGATTAACCAAATCCTGAGCTATTACGGCTGAAGGCGCGGCTAATTGCTGAGGCAACATTCGACCCTCACCAAACCTATCCCTGCCATGGAGAGGCTTTTGTCGCGCCCCCACCACTAGTCTAAGCCCCCAGCGGGGGTTTGGGGGAGGAATCTTGCCCAGCAACCAACTAAGCCCCCAGCGGGGGTTTGGGGGGGGAATCTTGCCACTGCGATCAACTAAGCCCCCAGCGGGGGTTTGGGGGAGGAATCTTGCCACTGCGATCAACTAAGCCCCCAGCGGGGGTTTGGGGGAGAAATGTTGCCCCAGCTAAATGCTCATCGTAACTGTTTTCGATTTGCGATGCGCTAATGCTTGTGGCTAGGCATAGTTGAGTTTGCGAGATTCTCCCCCAACCCCCGCTGGGGGCTTAGGTTGTAGCAGTGGGTGCTTAGGTTGTAGCGCTGGGGGCTTAGGTTGGTTAGGGGTGCGGTGGCTAACTTGCCCTTGCCCTTGCCCAGTTCGCGCCAGCTCCCCTCGTTGACCTCGACGCCATACTTCTTCGCCGCCGCCTTGATCCGCTTCCAGGCTTCGTCGCGCTCCGTGTCGCTCACATCCTCGACCTGGTTGAAGCGGGCGATGGCGTTACGCACGTGGCTGGCGTTCTCCAGCGGCTCCTTGCGCTGCTTGGGGAAGGCAAAGTTGCTATCCTTTAGCTCGTCGCGTTCCTCATTGTCCAGTTTTGCCATGATTGCGCTCCTTTCGGGCGGCCCGCCTGGGCCAAACCTGGCATGATTACTGCCTGTTATCAAGCAGCATCCATGCCAGCGGCGCAATTGTGGTAGAATGTGGTGACAATTGTTGTAGGGGCGGGTGGCGCTCGCCCTGCTGGTATAAGGAGGTGCAAACATGGAGCGGCAGCCAGTGGAATCCTCGATCGTGAAGTCGGTTGGCTACGACCCCGAAACCCAAACGTTGGAGGTCGAGTTGCAGACCGGTGGAGTGTATCAGTACGACGGGATCGAGCCTGAATATTACCACGAAACAATCCAGGATGGTGGCCTGGGCGCAGAACAACTGCTGTGGGACATCTACGGCGAGGGCGGCGAACACCGGGTGATCACGCCGGGCGCGAGTACCAGCGGGCGGCAATCGGTTGTGTCCAGTATGCTGCGCTCAGTGGGCTACGATGCTGCCAGCGAGAGCTTGGAAGCCGAGTTCAAAGACGGCGCGGGGTGGCGCTATTACGGCGTGCCAGAGTTCATCTATCTCCAACTCATCAACTCCGATTCGCTTGGCAGGTTCATGCGCGACTTCATCATTGACCGATACCCCGACACGAAGCTCCACGGAAAGAGGTAAGCTAACCTGATGCAACCACTCGTCGGCATCATCATGGGTTCGCAGTCCGACTGGGAGACGATGCGCCACGCCGCGCTGACGCTCGACGCGCTCGGTGTGCCATATGAGGTGCGCATCGTCTCCGCGCACCGCACCCCCGACCTGCTGTTCGAGTACGCCGCGCAAGCGGAACCGCGCGGGCTAGAGGTTATCATCGCGGGCGCGGGCGGCGCGGCGCACCTGCCGGGAATGTGCGCGGCCAAGACCGCCCTGCCGGTGCTGGGCGTGCCGGTCGAGTCGAAGGCGCTAAAAGGGCTGGACTCGCTGCTTTCGATTGTGCAGATGCCCGCCGGTATCCCCGTCGCCACCCTGGCGATTGGCCGCGCCGGGGCGGTTAACGCCGCGCTACTCGCCGCCGCCATCCTCGCCAACAAGCATCCCCAGTTCCGTGCCGCCGTGCAGCAATACCGCGCCAGCCAGACCCAGGCGGTACTCGACCATCCCGACCCGCGTGAGCAAGATGAGCGATCATCCTGAGCAGCCCAACCGCCTCATCCATATGGCGGTGCAATCCGTGCCCTTCCGCCAGGGCATGTCCGTCGGCATCCTCGGTGCGGGCCAACTGGGGCAGATGCTGACCCTCGCTGGCTACCCGCTCGGCCTGCGCTTCCGCTTCCTTGACCCCACCCCCGACGCGCCCGCCAGCCACCTCGCCGAGCAGATCGTCGCCGATTATACTGACTACGCCGCGCTGGAGCGCTTCGCCGCTGGCCTCGATGTTGTCACCTACGAGTTCGAGAACGTGCCGGTGGAAGCTGCCCGCTGGCTGGCCGAGCGCGTTCCAGTCTACCCGCCGCCCGCCGCGCTGGAAGTGGCGCAGGATCGGCTGGCTGAAAAGAGCTTCTTCCGCAAGCTGGGCATCCCTACCCCACCGTTCGCCGCCGTTGACAGCCCCGCCGACCTGCAAGCCGCGGTTGCAAGTATCGGCTTGCCCGCCGTGCTGAAGACCCGCCGCTTCGGCTACGATGGCAAGGGCCAGTTCATCCTCCGCGAACCCGCCGACCTCGACCACGCCTGGGCCGCGCTGGGCGGCACACCGCTCATCCTCGAAGGCTACGTCAACTTCGACCGCGAATTGTCAGTCATCATGGTGAGCGGCCTCATTGCACCCACGTTGGCCTACCCGCTGGTGGAAAACCATCACCTCGATGGCATCCTGCGCCGCTCCATTGCCCCAGCGCCGGAGCTTAACAAAGGATTGGATGAGCAGGCGCATGAATATGCCTCGTTGGTTAGCCATGCTTTGGGGTACATCGGCGTGCTGGCAATCGAACTGTTCCAGGTAGGCGACCAACTGCTGGCGAACGAGATGGCCCCGCGCGTCCACAACTCCGGCCACTGGACTATCGAAGGGGCAATCACCAGCCAGTTCGAGAACCACCTGCGTGCCATCCTCGGCCAACCGCTCGGCGCAGCCAGCCCGATTGGCTACAGCGCAATGCTCAACCTGATCGGCACGCTGCCCGATGCCTTCGCCGCCCTCGCCATGCCGGGCGCACACCTGCACCTCTACGGCAAGCAGCCCCGCGCCAACCGCAAGCTAGGCCACATCACCATCTGCGCCGCCGACCGCGAAGTGCTGGAGCGGCGGCTGGAGCAGCTGCAATCTGTGATTACGCCTTTAGACTCATCCCCAGTCCGCAATTCTGCGCTACAATTAAGGCAGCGGCCAACTCGCCACCTTTTAACCCCCTTTACGCACGGTGGATCACCACCAGAGGAGAACAATATTGAACGAAACAAGCAGTATGACCAGCGGTTACGCCGAGGTAAACGGCGCACGTTTGTATTACGAGGTGGCAGGCGCGGGCCACCCGCTCGTCCTCATTCATGCGGCCATCGCCGACAGCCGGATGTGGAATGGACAGTTCGGCGAGTTCGCCAAGCGCTACCGCGTGGTGCGCTACGACCAGCGCGGCTTCGGCAAGAGCGCAATGGTGGCTGGGCAGTATTCCGACCGTGAAGACTTGCTCGGCCTGCTCGACTTCATGGGCATGGACAAGGCTTACCTGCTCGGCTGCTCGATGGGCGGCTCGGCTGCGCTCGACTTGACCCTCGAACATCCGCCGATGGTGGACGCGCTGATCATGGTGGCGTCCGCCTTCCGCGGCTTCAAGTTCACTGGCAATCCAACCCCGCTTGAGGATGAGCTCGTTGCCACCTTCAAGGCGAGCAACATCGCTGAGAGCGCCGAACTTGAGGCGCGTATCTTCCTCGATGGCCGCGATCGCACCCCCGACCAGGTTGACCCCGCGGTGCGTGCGCTGCTGATAGCTATGGACACCATCGCGCTGGGTAACGAGAAGCGGCGCGACGAATACACCCTGCCGTCACCTGAGCCACCTACCGCTACCCGCCTGGGCGAGATCCACATCCCGCTGCTCTACATCTATGGCGACCGCGACGAACCCCTCTTCGCTGGCGTTGCTGAGAAGCTGACCCAAGAAGTCCCCGGCACGCAAGTGGCGATGATGCCTGACACCGCCCACCTGCCCAACATGGAGCAGCCAGAGGAGTTCAACCGCATTGTGCTGGACTTCCTCGCCAGGGTCTGAACCGCTTGCATTCTGTGGTAAAATTATGGCACAGCCTTGTCGCTGTGCCATAGCTATACCAACTTGCCGAGCAAACGGAGCAAATTCGTAGGGGCGAACCGTTGTTCGCCCTGGCGCAATTTACATCACCTGTTTGACGGATTGGTATTATTAAGCAGGAAGGAGCGAGACAATGAAACGTGAGCCTGTAGAGTCGAGCATGATCGCCTCAATCGGCTACGATGCAAACGCCGAGACGCTTGAGGTCGAGTTCAATGCGGGTGGCCTCTATCAGTATGAAGGGGGTGCCTAAAGCGGTGTACGAGGAGTTTATCAGCGCCGAGTCGCATGGCCGCTACTTCCTCGCCAACATCCGGGATGCCTACCCCTATCGCAAGGTCAACGAGGCACGCCGCCGTTAGTAATACAATTAGCCGTGGTGATGCTATAATCCTGTAGGGGCGAACCGTTGTTCGCCCTGGCCCAGTTTGCTATTATTCTGTAGGGGCGAACCGTTGTTCGCCCTGGCCCAATTTACCGCATCACCAAGAACAGAGGAGACCAGTCAGATGAAGATCGCCCTCGATGCGATGGGTGGCGACAACGCCCCCGGCGAGATTATTGCTGGCGCGGTGCAGGCCGCCCGCGAACTCAACCTGAGCGTGCTACTGGTGGGCAAGGAGGATGTGATCAAGGCTGAACTGGCAAAGCAC
>QHBQ01000439.1 GCA_003243865.1 Candidatus Chloroheliales bacterium
GTTATCGAACGCTGGGGCGAGAAGTTCCTCAGCCGCATCTACACCGACGCCGAGCGACAATTCTGTCGCGGGCGGGTGCCGGAGCTAGCGGTGCGCTTCGCCGCCAAAGAGGCGGTCAGCAAGGCGCTTGGCACTGGCATTCGCGGCATCCGCTGGCGCGATATCGAGATCCTGATTGACCGGCGGGGCCGCCCGCTCGTCTTCCTGCACGGTCAGGCCGCCGCCCGCGCCCGCCAGATCAATCTCACCCGCTGGGCGGTCAGCCTCACCCACGAGCGCACCATCGGTATCGCTATGGTGATGGCCGCCAGTGGCGAGGGGGCATACGAGGCCATGAGCCGTGAGCCATGAGCCATGAGCCATGAGGCTCTTAAGGCATGAGGCACGAGGCATGAGGCATGAGTGGGTGGATCTGTAGGGGCGTGATTTATCACGCCCTGCCGCCCGCTCGCCGCATCTATCGCAACCGGCATTGATGTAGGGGCGCATGGCATACGCCCATAGGCATCAAAATAAGCACAGGGTGGGGAACATACAGGGGGTTTGGGGGTAAGCCCCCAGAGGCTGACCAGCACCAATGCCGGGGTTAGGCAGCATCACCGCCATTGTTGTTGCGGCCAGCATTACGCTTACGCGCAGCATTAACGTGTTGCTGCAGCTGGGGGCAGACCCCCAGACCCCCTGGCTCACCCTCGACTTTCGTCTTAATTTGATGGCTATGAGGCGAATCGCATACGCCCTGGTGATTTGCCACCAGGCCAATCGTAATCAATAATCTGCAACACCAGAGGTGAAGAATGAGCAAAGAGCAACAGCAGTTCGAGTTCAAGCCGATTGCCCCCGGTGAGGTCGAGAGCTTGCGCCTCAACCCCGGCCACGCAGGGGCGCAGCCGGTTGCCCCCGGCGCGGTTGGTGTGCAGCAACTGGCCCCCGGCAGCGGCGGAGCGCAGCCCATTGCCCCCGGCGCGGTCGGCGTGCAGTTCATTGCTCCTGGCGCGGTTGGGGTGCAGGCGCTCGCCCCTGGCGCGATTGGCATCCAGTTCATCGCGCCGCTCGGCGTCGGCATCCAGGTCGCTGCCCCTTTCAGTATCAAGGTACAGAACGCCGCGCCGCTCTCCCTCCGCCTCGGCTTTGCCGCGCCCGGCGCGCTGCAGACCGGCTTCATTGCCCCCGGCGCGTTCACACCCGGCAAGAAGAACAAGTAGCGCGGTGGACACACCCGCCGTCACCAGCGCGCAGATGAAGGCGATGGAAGCCGCCGCCAACGCACGTGGCCTCAGCTACGATGAGATGATGCGGCAGGCGGGTGAAGGCTGCGGCAAGAAGGTGCTTGAGATATTCGATGCGTTTGACCATGAGCAGAACATTGACGTGCTGGTTCTAGTTGGCCCAGGCAACAATGGTGGCGATGGCCTCGTTTGCGCTGCCGCGCTTGCCAGTCGGCTAGGCCCTTCCCACGTTACTCTATACGTATGGAAGCGTGAGACAAACCCTCCCACCGACGAGGGTTGGCCGCTCCGTGAGGCGCTGGCTCTCGATATCCGACTCTATCGAGCCGCTGACGACCCCTACATTGAGACCATAGCCAAACTACTGGGTCGAGCTAACATCGCGGTAGATGCCTTGCTTGGCACCGGCCAGCATGGACCGTTTCCTGCTGAACTTGAGTGGTTGTTGGCTGCACTGCGCCGAGAGCAACAGCGAAAGCCTGATCTGCAGGTGGTAGCAGTAGATATCCCCACCGGCATAGATGCGGATAGTGGCGAGGCAATCAGCGAGAATCATGTACGAGCCAACCTTACCTGCACCTTTGCCTACCCCAAAGTCGGGCTGCTGCAAGGTGAGGGCAAGAAAGCGGCGGGCAGAGTCGAGGTGGTGGATATTGGCTTTGGTGAGGTGGGGGTGCGTACAGCCAACGGATTGTGAAAACGGATAAACGGATTGGGCGTGGCAATGTTAGTACATTACGATGGGCATTGATGCACTTCATTAGGGCGAGCGCCGCCCCTACGAAGCATTATCCGTTTACTCCGTTTATCCGTTGAACAGTCCGTTGGCCGAATCCGCTTATCCGTTGTTACAATCCGTTGGCTGACAACATGGGAGGCTACAACTTGGCATCAACTGACTGGCAGGAAATCACTGGCGACTTGGTGGCTAGGTTGCTGCCGGAGCGGGCGCCGGATGCGAACAAGGGTACGTTCGGCAAGTGCCTGGTGGTTGCGGGCAGCATCAACTATACCGGCGCGGCCTATCTCGCCACCAGCGCGGCGATGCGCGTCGGTGCGGGGCTGACTACCCTGGCGACGGCGGGCGATTTGCTCGAACTGTTCCAGATCAAGCTGACCGAGTCCACCTTCATCCCCCTGCCAACCGACATGGGGGTGATTGCCGCCCGCGCCAACACCGTGGTGGAGAAGGCGATTGCCGAGCGGGGCTACAACGTGCTGCTGCTCGGCCCTGGCATCGGTCAGGAGAAGGAGACGCAGAACTTCGTCTACCGTCTGCTCGGCATCCGCCGCGAACCGACCATTGCCCA
>QHBQ01000187.1 GCA_003243865.1 Candidatus Chloroheliales bacterium
CAACGACGCGCCCGCGCTGGCCCAGGCCGACCTTGGGGTGGCGATTGGCACCGGCACCGATGTGGCGATTGCCGCCTCGGATATTACCCTGGTCGGCGGCGACTTGCGTAAGGTGGCAACCGCCATTGCCCTCAGCCGCGCCACGGTGCGCACCATCAAGGGCAACCTGTTCTGGGCCTTCATCTACAACGTGATCGGTATCCCCTTTGCGATGCTGGGCTTCCTCAACCCGATGATCGCGGCGGGGGCGATGGCCTTCAGCTCTATCTTCGTCGTCACCAACTCGCTACGCTTGCGCTCGGCGAAGTTGGAGGGCGATCAGGCAAAGTTACCGCCGCGCTGGATTGAAGGCTAAACAAAGCCGGGTCGGGGCGATGGCTGTACCACCCCGGCTTCGTTAATGTCAGTCTGGCATGAATCGGTGGCGGCTCAAGGCCCGCCTGCCCCGGGCGGCAACCCGTCAACTGCCTTGAACACAATGACGGCGGTGAAATCCAGGCCGTCTACTTGCCAGGCATAGCAGCCCGCCGCGCGGATGCGGGTATAGGAAGGCCAGTTGTACCACCCGGAAGTGGTCGAGCCGCCCTCGTTGGTGTGCAAGCGCAATTCTCTGGCCGGGTCCGCGCCGCTTTCAAAGCGAAGCTCGTTGGCCCCGTCAAGCTGCTGCCCGCGGATCAGGATTGGCCCCTTGTATTGCGGATCCCCCACCCACAGGATCTTGACGTAGAACCAACCCCCCTCTTGATTAGAGTTCTGGTAATAGACAGTTCCTCCAGTACCCAGCCCCACCGGGTAGACTGGCCCTGCTCCCAGCGCGGGGCCAAAATCGGGTGAGACGACCCTGGCTGCGCTGATCGGGCAGGCCGCGCCGCTGGCCAGCTTATGCAGCTTTAGTGGCCGCTGCCACAACCCTGCCCAGGCATCGGGCGGGCTGGTTGGATTGGGAGTACCGCTTATGCTGTTCGGGTACTTGCGTCTGAACTGGAACGTACCCAGTTGCGAAAGCAGCACATCGTAAGGGGGCTGGTTTTCGGGGTGAAACTCAAAAACGGCTCGCTCAAAATACTGTACCGTATAAGTCTGACTGTTCAACTCGCTCCTTTCCTGAAACTCATCGCTGATCGGATAGCCAAACTGGCTGAGGCCGCCATGCTGCTGCCAGTAGGCGAGAAAACGGCCCTTCACTGTGTGTCCCGTTGCGGCGAAGAATGCGCTGCCGCTCTGGGCTAGCCCATCGCCGCCAGCAACGCTCAAGCAGACAATCACTATAAGCAACACGCTTATGGCGCGCTTTCCCACCTCTTGCCCCCCTTACATGGTATAGCCAAGATAATTAAATGCTGGTCAGGCTTACGCAGATACACAAGCCTGATCAGCACGGTTGACTAAGGCAGCTATGCCAGCCATCCGCTGGCAACTCTGGGCGCAGCGACGGCACTCCTGGGCGCAAGCCTGCATCTGCTGATCGCTCGCGCCAATCCGCTCACAACTCTCGGCGCAGCGAGTACATGCCTCGGCGCAGAGGCCACAGACGCGACCATGCAGCTCCGAACCGCGCAGCATGAAGTCCGCGCTGGTGATGCACGTCTGGGCGCAGTCGAGTAGCGCCTTGATATGGCCTGCCTCGGCGTGCGCCCCACCCATCTGCAAGCAGTAGGCCACCGTTTGGGTACAGATTGCGTGGCAGTTGAGACAACTCTGGATGCACGCCTGCATCTCCTGGCTCATCTGCCCACCAGTCATCCCCATCTGCTGATCATGATGTCCGCCACTACTCATCCCACCCATGTTTTGTTGCATTACTAAGCCTCCTTTTGGCTGTGATGACCACCGCGTGGTCGCTCGAAACATTCGCTGGAGGGCACACCCGTACGCTCCTACGACGTTTACATCGTAGCAAGTTTCATGCCGATGGCAACCGATTTGTTCCTATGCTATAATCACAAGGAAAATAGCCGGGTCCGATGACTTGCCAGCCTCCCGCGCCCTATGGAACTACCATCCGGCTTAGGCGGCCTCGCGGTACGTACAGATTGGCCTAGAGAAGCCCCAGCCGCCGACCTGGACCATCGCCTCCGTAACACCCAAATCGGCAGCGCCGCACAGTACACAAAGGAGCATCCAGATGAAGCCCAATCGTATCCTCCCGTTCGCCATCCTCATCCTCGCTCTCTTGCTCGCGGCTCAGGCTGGCGCGAACTCGCCGCTTAGGGGCAAGTCGCGGGTCGCAGCCTCGGCCAACTCACCGCTAACTGTACCTCGCTATAGCATCTTCGAGCAGACCCTCACCTGGCCCAGCTCTGGCTACCAGAACCCCTGGGAGCAGGTGGCGGTGACGATGACCCTGACCTCACCCTCGAACCAGCAGGTGACGGTCGGCGGTTTCTACTATGACGCGAACACCTGGAAGGCGCGCTTTGCTCCCGCCGAGATTGGAGATTGGTCATGGCAGGCGGTACTCAGCGATGGCACGAACGGCACCTCGGCCTCGGGCAGCTTCACCGTAGTGGACTCCACCTGGCCTGGCTTCGTGCGGCAGAACCCCACCAACCCCTACCGCTGGGTCTTCGACAACGGCGCTCCTTACAACCCGATTGGCATCGGTGACTGCATTGCCAGCGATTTGCTCGGCTGGGGCTTTGACGGCGAATTCCGGCGGCCCGGTGACGAGCAGGGCTGGCGCACCGATATTGACACCTACATGAGCGCCTACAGCGGGGCCGGGGTCAACCTCTTCCGCTGGAGCGTGAATAACTGCGCCTTCAACCTCTACCAGACGATTGCCACAACTGGCAACGTCTACCTTGTACCCGAAGGACAGGCAGGCGACCAACTGGTGCAGAAGCTACGCCAGCACGGCTTTCGCACCTATATGACCATCTTCGGCAGTCCACCCTTCCCTCAATCCCCCACTCCGCAGCAGCTTGCTGCCATCGAGCGCTACGTCAAATACGTGGTTGACCGCTACGGCGCATCCGTGGATTTCTGGGAGTTGATGAACGAATCCAATGTCTCTAGCGACTGGTATACCCAGGTTGCCACCTACCTGCGCAGCATAGACTCTTACCATCACCTGATTAGCACCAGCAACCCCCAACCTGCTCTGAGCGTGATTGACATCAACTCGCCGCACTGGTATCAGAGGGAGGATGAGTTCACCTCCGATAGCGTAACCTGGGACAACTTTGCTGGCTGGAAGGCGCATGGCAAGCCGACAATCGTGGGGGAGCAGGGTAACTCGGTGCAGAACTGGGACGACCGCTCCGCGCTCAGGATGCGGCTACGCAGTTGGACCGCCTTCTTCGCTGAAGGGGTATTTATTTTCTGGAACACCAGCTTCGCTAAGGACTACCACAATTCGGGCGCCGCCAACATCTACCTGGGGCCGGAGGAGCGTGGCTATCTGCGAGTACTCCAGGACTTCACCCGCGACTTCGACCCGCAGGCCGTGACAACTACCCTGACGGTGAGTCGCCCCGACCTGGTACGTGGCTACGCGCTGACCTCGCCGACTACCTACGCCGCTTACCTGCACAGCTACACCAACCACTCAACCCCGACCAGCGGGGTAAGTGTGACCGTTGCGCCACAGGCGGCTGGCACCGCCACCTGGCTCTCACCCGCGACGGGGCAGGTACTCGCCACCCTGCAGGTTGCCGCTGGAACCCAGCAACTCACGGTTCCCGACTTCATCACCGATGTTGCCCTGAAGATCAGCAACCTACCGCCGCCCTCACCGACCCCGACCAGCTGCGCTCTCCCCTTCGTAGACATCGCTGGAAACGTCTTCTACCGCGCAATCCAGCAGCTCTACTGCCAGGGCGTGGTGAACGGCACCGATGCCACCCACTTTAGCCCATCGGGTACATCCACGCGCGGTCAGTTTGCCAAGGTGGTGGTGCTAGGTTTCGGCTTGCCGCTCTCCACGCCTACTGGTGGCACGCAGTCCTTCAGCGACGTGCCGCCTTCCTACTTCGCCTACGCATATATCGAGACAGGCTACCAGCAGGGTATCCTCAGCGGCTTCGACCAGGCCACCTGCCAGAGTAGCGGCGCGACCTTCCCCTGCTATCTGCCCAACCGCGCTATCACTCGCGGGCAACTCACCAAACTCGTCGCTGGCGCTGCGCACTACATCCTTGTTACGCCCGGAACGCCTAGCTTCAGCGATGTGCCGCCCTCAAATGTCTTCTTCGCCTACATCGAGACCGCCCGCCAGCACGAGGCGGTCGGCGGCTACCCCGACGGCACCTTCAGGCCAAACAACAACATCCGCCGTGACGAGATGGCCCAGATCGTCTACAGGGCAGTACAGCGCTAGACTAAATGTATGTGGGCTAACTTCATTGCTGCTGTCGGTGAGGAAGCACTCTGTAATCAGAGTACATATCGCTATAGCTTATCCCACCAAAAGCGGCTCTGCCAATCAAGCTATGCCCTGTTGGCATTCCGAAGCGACTTGGGGCCACCTCCGCACCAGGCAACTGCAAGTATCGCACTTGACCTTAAGTAGTTGGCTGCTTTCGATGTGCTGT
>QHBQ01000288.1 GCA_003243865.1 Candidatus Chloroheliales bacterium
AACTTGACCCCGCCGCTCGGCGCCCGCCACACCCCCGGCGGATGTGCCCACTTCTGGATCAGCACGATATGGTCGGCGGGCAGCATGATGAAGAGGCTGACATCATGGTTGCGCCCCCGCTGCACGCTGGCCCAGGTGGGGTCAAACTCCCGCTCGCCCAGCGCCGCACCAACCGCCAGTTCGCGCGGCTGGCCGTATATCGCTTCAACCGGGGCAAGAACTTCGGACGTGATGTGCATGGCTGCAGTATAACACAGCTAGGCAGCCAATTTCGCAAAACCCCGCCACATATAGTATAATAGCAGGCGGGCAAGCGTGATGCGACTGAGAAGGCAAAATGAAGATATTGACGATTGTGGGGGCGCGACCGCAGTTCATCAAGGCTGCGCCAGTCAGCCGCGCGCTGAGGAAGCAGCATACTGAAGTGCTGGTGCATACCGGGCAGCACTACGACGATAATATGTCCGGCGTGTTCTTCCGCGAACTGGGCATCCCGACACCCGACTACAACCTCGAAGTCGGCTCCGGTAGGCATGGCGAACAGACCGGCCTGATGCTGCAACGGCTCGAACCGCTGGCGCAACAGGAGCAACCTGACCTGCTGCTGGTCTACGGCGACACCAACTCGACCCTGGCGGGCGCGCTGACCGCCGCCAAGCTGCACATCCCGCTGGCCCATGTGGAAGCCGGGTTGCGCTCGTTCGACCGCCGGATGCCGGAGGAGGTCAACCGCGTCGTCGCCGACCAACTCAGCAACCTGCTCTTCTGCCCCACTCGCACTGCGGTGGACAACCTGAAGCGCGAAGGCATTGGCAGCGTGCCGCAAGTGGAGCAGCGTATCTACGAGGTTGGTGACGTAATGTACGATGCGGTGCTGCACAACCTGGCCCTGGCCGAGGCGAAGGCCGCGCCACTGTTCGCCACCCTGGGGCTGAGGCCACAGGGCTACACCCTGGCGACGGTGCATCGCGCTGCCAACACCGATGACCCCGCCCGTCTCCGCTCGATTGTCGCTGCCCTTGCCCGCATCGGCAGCGCGGAGCAGCCGGTCGTCTTCCCGCTGCACCCCCGCACCCGCAAGGTAATGGCCGCGCTGGGCATTGAGACGGGCGCAGGGATCGAGCTAATCGAGCCGGTCGGCTACCTGGAGATGCTCAACTTGGAGCGCAACGCGCGGCTGATCATCACCGACAGCGGTGGGGTGCAGAAGGAGGCATACTTCCTTGCTGTTCCCTGCCTCACCCTCCGCGACGAGACCGAGTGGGTGGAGACGGTCGCCAACGGCTGGAATCGGCTGGTTGGCACCGACACGGACAAGATTGTGGCAGCGGCGCGAGATGTAGGGGCGCAATTCACTGCCCTCATCCCACCCCCGCCGCTGTTTGGCGATGGCCATGCTGGGGAGCGCATTGCCCAGCTAATAGGATTAAAGATAAAGGACTAAAGATGAAAGAGGAGCTAGGTGAAGTACAATGAGAGGGGCTTACTGACATCGCTACCTACATCCACCCCACTGCCGAGGTATCCGACCAGGCGACCCTGGGCGAGAACTGCAAGGTCTGGCATCAGGCTCAGGTGCGCGAGGGCGCGCGACTGGGCGACAATTGTATCGTCGGCAAGGCCGCCTACATTGACAGCGGGGTGCAGATTGGCCGCAACTGCAAGATTCAGAACCGCGCCAGCATCTATCACGGCGTCACCGTTGAGGACGGCGTGTTCGTCGGCCCCCACGTCTGCTTCACCAACGACCTCGAACCGCGCGCCGTCAATCCCGATGGCAGCCTGAAGAGCGACGCCGACTGGAGCGAGGCTAAAACCCTGGTGCGGGAGGGTGCGGCGGTGGGCGCAAACAGCACCATCGTTGCGGGTATCACCATCGGTCAATGGGCGATGGTTGGCGCTGGCGCAGTCGTCACCCGCGACGTGCCAGACTACGGCCTGGTCTACGGCAACCCCGCGCGGCTGCGCGGCTACGTCGGCGCGTGCGGCCACAAGCTGCACCCTGAAGGCGATGCCGACCGAGATGGGCTGACCCTCTACACCTGCGATAAATGCGGCGAACAGCACCGATTTCCGATGATAGAAACCTATCAGCCTGCTTACGAATTACTTATTCTGATTTCACCCGGCACACCATTATACACTCAATAGGAGGAATAAATGAGCGCAGTATCCAGCGCGACACCACCGCAGCCGTCGCTAGGAGTGACCCCGAAAAAGCCGATGATCAACATGGCGAAGCCGCTGCTCGGCGAGGAGGAGCGGGCCGCGATTATGCGCGTACTCGACTCCGGCTTCATCGTGCAGGGGCCGATGGTCAAGGAGTTCGAGGACAAGTGGGCAGCGATGTGCGGAGTGAAACACGCCGCTGCCTGCTCTAATGGCACCACCGGCCTGCACCTCGCCATGCTTGCCGCTGGCGTCGGCCCCGGTGACGAGGTGATTTGCCCCGCCTTCACCTTCATCGCCACTGGCAACGCGGCGCTCTACTGCGGCGCGCGTCCGGTGTTCGTGGACATTGATTACGACAGCTTCAACATTGACGTGAACCAGATCGAGGCGGCCATTACCCCAAAAACAAAGGCGATTGAGCCGGTCAGCCTCTACGGCCTGCCCGCGAATATGCCCGCCATCGAAGAGATTGCCAATCGTCACGGGCTGGCGGTTATCGAGGATGCCTGCCAGGCGGTCGGGGCCAGCATCAACGGGCGACGCAGTGGCAGTTGGGGCATCGGCGTGTTCAGCCTCTACGCCACCAAGAACGTCACCACCGCCGAGGGCGGCATCCTCACCACCAACGACGAGCGCACCGACGACCTCATCCGGCTGCTGCGGGCGCAAGGGATGCGCCAGCGCTACCACCACGAGATGCTCGGTTACAACTACCGCATGACCGACATCCAGGGGGCTATCGGCTCCGTCCAGATGGACAAACTGGACGAACTGACCGAGCAGCGCCGCCGCAACGCCGCCTACTACGACGCTAACCTGCGCGGGGTTGAGACCCCAAGGGTGCCGGACGGCTACCGCCACGT
>QHBQ01000025.1 GCA_003243865.1 Candidatus Chloroheliales bacterium
GGCAACATCTATCTCGGCCTCGGCGCGGGTCTGGCCGCCGCGCTGCTGCTCGACCTGTTCAACGGACTGCTCATCGCAGTGGTCGGGATTGACCCACTGATTGTCACGCTCGCGGCCTGGATCTGGATGCGCGGGCTTGCCATCAGCCTCACCCATGCCGACTCGATCCCGATCCGCGACCCGTTCATTGACTTCATGAACAGCTTCGACCTGGCGGGTATCTCCCCGCCACTCGCCCTGATTGGCGTCGCCTTCCTCATCGGCTGGTTCGTGCTGAACCGCACCAAGCTGGGTCGCTACACCTACGCGCTTGCCGAGGAGCGCGCCGCTAGCCAGGCGGGCATCAACACCCGCCGCTACAAGCTGCTGCTGTTCGCGATGCTCGGCCTGTTCGCCTGGCTGGGCATGATCGTGACTATCAGCCGCTTCGGCGCGGCGGCCAGCGACGCCGCTTACGGCCTCGAACTGGATGCCATTGTTGCGGTCATCATTGGCGGCAACCCGTTCCAGGGCGGCGAGGGCAACCTGCGCCGCACCGCGGTCGGCGTACTGTTCATCGCGGTGCTGAACAATGGCCTCAGCACGCTCGGGATGCGTGACGCCTACTTCTACGCGCTCAAGGGCGCGGCCATCCTGGTCGCCCTGATGTTTGACGTACTCAGCCGCTACCTGCTGCGCGACGAAGCGGTCGCCGCAGAGATGGCCTGAACTGCAACCTGGAGGTGAGTGGTGCTGGATGATACCTACGGCCACACGCCGGTGAAGAAAGCGTTCGAGCAGGGCGATGTGTACGGCATCGGCTACGACGAGGCCCGCGCTGCCCGCCGCCCGCTGCGGCTCGGCATCATCGGCGTGGGCGGGGTGGCGCAGTCCAAATACTACCCCGCCGTCGCCCGCCTGCGCATCATCTGGGAGCCGGTCGAGATTGCCGCCTTCGCCACCCGCAGCGAAGGCGCTGCCCGCAAGGTGCAGGCTACCTACGGCGGCCATTGGTATAGCGACTACCGCCAGATGCTGGCTAATGAGCAACTAGACGGCGTGTTGGTGTCCAGCCCCGACCAGCTCCACGCCGAACACGCCAGCGCGGCGCTGGAGGGGGGCTGCGCCACCCTGATCGAGAAGCCGATCACCCGCTCGCTGGTTGAGGCGGCGCAGCTCTGCCAACTCGCCGCGGCGCTGAACCTGCCGCTGATGACGGTTGCCAACAAGCGCTACTCGCCGCCCTATCGCCGCGCCCGCCACATGATCGAGGACGGGCCGGTGGCGAACGCGGCGCTATATCTTGCCAAGTTCAACCTCGGCTACCACTACGTTGACCTGTTCGAGTCTGGCACTATCCACCTGTTCGACCTAACCCGCTACCTGATGGGCGATGTCGCCACCGTGCGGGCGATCGGGCTGAACCGCTATGGGCGCAACCAGCGCCGCTATCCGGTGGACAACGCCATCGCCAGCTTCGAGTTCCAGAGCGGCGCGGTGGGTAGCCTCGCCACCTCTGCTTCGGCCCTCAGCCTCAAGCCGTGGGAGCGGGTCGAGGTCTACGGCGACCATGCCTGGCTGGCGGTGGATGACCAGCTTACCCTCACCCTCTATGACAGCGAGGAGGGACCCGCGAAATCGTGGCAGCCGGTGGTGCCGAACACGCTGTTCTTCGATGAGGAGTTCGGCGGCTTCATGGGCCTGATCGAGAACTTCCTGCAAGTGATCCGCGGCGCGGATGAGCCGCTGGTCAGCGGCTGGGACGGCTACCGCGCCTACGAACTGAACGTCGCTTGCCACATATCGCTGGCCCAGGGCGGCGCGGTTATTCCCCTGCCGCTCGAGCCGGCCAGCGCCGATGAAGCGGCAGCCGCATGGCTCAGGCAGCACGGCTGGCCGGGAGGTTAGCTTAAACGATGAAGATAACCGCGCTGGAAACCTTTATGGCAAACGCCGGGCTGCGCAACTACCTGTTCGTCCGCCTTAGCACCGATGGCGGGCTGACCGGAGTGGGCGAGGCTTCGCTGGAGTGGCAGGAAAAGACGGTCGAGACCCTGCTGCACGAGTGGGTGGCCGCGCGGGTGGTGGGCCGCGACCCGTTCGACATCGAGCCGGTAATCGGGGCGATGGTGCGCGACCAGTATCAGGGCGGCAGCACGGTGATGACCGCCATCTCCAGCGTGGAGATGGCGATGTGGGACATTATCGGCAAGTCCTGCGGCCAGCCGGTCTACCGGCTGCTCGGCGGCCGGCAGCACCGCCGCCTGCCTGCTTACGCCAACGGCTGGTACGGTGGGATACATAGCCCAGAAGAATACGCCGCCCGCGCCCGCGAGGTGGTGGCGATGGGCTACACGGCGATGAAGTTCGACCCGTTCGGCACCGCCTGGAAGGAGCTAACCCCCGCGCAGAGTGAAGCGGCGGAGGCGATCGTCGCAGCGGTGCGCGAGGCGGTCGGGCCAGCGGTGGGGCTGATGATTGAGTTTCACGGTAGGCTGGCGGTGGGCAGCGCGGTGGCGATGATGCGGCGGCTGGCGAAGTACCAGCCCGCCTGGTGCGAGGAGCCGGTCGCGCCCGAGGCGCTGGAGCTACTCGCCGAGGTGAAGCGCCGCACCCGCAGCCCGATCGCCTGCGGCGAGCGGCTCTACACCCTGGCCGACTTTTATCGCCTCACCCGCCTACGCGCCGCCGATGTGGTGCAGATGGACATCGCCCACTGCGGCGGCATCCTCACCGCCAAGAAGATCGCCGCGATCTGCCAGGCCCAGGATATGCAGGTGGCGCCGCACTGCTCGATCGGCCCGGTGGCGCTCGCCGCCGCGCTGCAGTTCGACGCCTGTACCCCCAATTTCTACGTGCAGGAGGCTTTCGCCGATTTCGACGTGCCGTGGCGGGCGGAGCTGGTCGGCGGCTGGAATCCGCTGCATAGAGGCGAGTACCTGCTCGACGACACCCCTGGCCTGGGCCTGGACCTTGACGAAGCGGCGATCGCCGCCCACCCCTACATCCAGAACCCCTTCCCCAGCCTGTGGGATGAAACCTGGCAAACCCACTTTACTCAGAGTGAAGCGAGCGATGAGCGACTACCTTGAGCTAAAAGAGCAGATCGTCGCCACCTGCCTTGAGCTTGAGCGCGGCGGCTACCTGTTTGGTACCTACGGCAACGTCAGCGTGCGGGTGGCGGGTGGGTTGCTGATCACCCCCACGCGGGCGGAGTATCGCACCATCAACCCCGCCGACATCGTGACCGTAGCGTTTAACGGTGAGGTGCTGGCCGGGTCGCGCCTGCCTTC
>QHBQ01000208.1 GCA_003243865.1 Candidatus Chloroheliales bacterium
AAGGCAGCCAACGGATTCGTAAAAGCGGATTAGGTAGGCAGAAAAAGGAAGGCACCTTGACTGAAGATCAGCAGCCAAACAAGAAAATCCGCGTCGGCGTCATCTTTGGCGGGCGCAGCGCCGAGCATGAGGTATCGCTGGAGTCGGCCCGCAATATTATGGCCGCGCTCGACTCCGACCGCTACGAGGCGTTGCCGATTGGCATCTCCAAAGAGGGCCGCTGGCTGATCGGCGCGGAGGCAATGCCGCAGTTGCAGGCGGCTGCCGACAGCGGCGCAATCTCGCCCGCCTTCCTCAGCGCGGCGCAGCCAGCGGCAGTGCTGGGGCCGAGCGCGGGCCGCGCCCTGGTGGAGATTACCGCCAGCGGCAGCGCTAACATCGGCCAGGCAATTGACGTGTTCTTCCCCGTGCTGCACGGGCCATACGGCGAGGATGGCACCGTGCAAGGGCTGCTCGAACTGGCCGATGTGCCATACGTCGGCGCGGGCGTGCTGGGGTCAGCCCTGGGCATGGACAAGGCGGCGATGAAGGACGTGTTTGCCGCCCAGGGCTTGCCGGTAGTGCCGCACATCGTGGTACGGCGCAGTGATTGGCGCGACGACCCCGACCTGGTGCTAGAGGCGCTTGCCGCCACCGGCCTGGAGTATCCCCTGTTCGTCAAACCGGCGAACATGGGCAGCAGCGTTGGCATCAGCAAGGCCCACCAGGCGGATGAACTGGGGCCAAGCATCGAGTTGGCCGCGCAGTATGACCGTCGCATCATCGTCGAGCAGGGAATTGACGCGCAGGAGGTCGAGTGCGCGGTGCTGGGCAATGACGAACCGGAGGCCAGCATGGTCGGCGAGGTGGTGGCGGGCAACGAATTCTACGATTACAACGCCAAGTACATTGATGACAACTCTGACCTGATTATCCCCGCGCGGCTTGATGAGGACACGGCGGAGCGGGTGCAGGAACTGGCGGTGCAGGCGTTCCAGGCAATTGATGGCGCAGGGATGGCGCGGGTGGACTTCTTCGTGGAACGCAGCAGCGGCGAGGTATATGTCAACGAAATCAACACCATCCCCGGCTTCACCCGCATCAGTATGTATCCCAAACTGTGGGAGGCTAGCGGGTTGAGCTACCGTGAACTGGTCGAGCGACTGATCGGATTGGCGATTGAACGACATGAGGACAGAGCCAACAATCGTATCGCAAGATGAGCAGCCGCGGGTTGCCGTGCCGCCGCGGCGCGGCAGCCGCGTCACCCGCGTCGGCTGGCGGCTATTCCGGGAGGATCTGAGCAACGGGCGCTTCATCGCCATGGCTCTGCTCGGTCTGCTCGCCGCGCTGCTGGTCAACTTCGCCACCTCGCCCGCCTATATCGTGCAGGCGTTGCAGGTAGTCGGTAGCAAGAGCCTGAGCAGCGACGAGGCCACCCGGCTGGCGGGCGTAGCCGGGCTGAACATCTTTGCCGTAGACACAGGTGCAGTCGTCGCGCGGCTGAAGGGCGCACCTTACGTCAGCGACCTGCGGGTAGAGACCAAACTGCCCAACATCGTGCGCGTGACGATCAAGGAGCGGCGGCCCAGTGTGGTCTGGGTCGCGGGCGACACCCCCTGGCTGGTGGAGGAGAACGGCGCGATCAGCGGGCAGGCCACCGCCCTCGACGGATTTGTGGTAGTATATGACCGCGACTCGCTGCCCGTATCCCCCCTCCCCAACCCTCCCCCCTTGGGGGGGAGGGGAGATTTGGGCAACCCTCCCCAGGGAGGGAGCGGGAATCTAGGGGCGACTGCCACCCTGACGGCGACTAGCGCACTCAGTTCAGCCGTCGGTTCGGACTATCGCCTGGGTGGGCATATCGGAGCGCTGGAGCTTGACGCAGCGGATGCCGCCCAACGCATCTTCATGCTGCTGCCGCCTTCCGGGCTGGTGATCGGCTCGGTCGAGTACAGCGCCGGGTTTGGCGTCAGCGTGATTACGCCCGACCAGCAGCGGATTATCTTTGGCGGCAACGAGCAGATCGAGACTAAGATTGCGATTTGCCGCGTGATGCTAGGCCAGTTGGCCGCCAAGAAGTGGACGGTGATGGACCTGCGTTCGACCAGCCGCCCGGCGGTGCAGATGGTGGAGGACAAGAAGACACCGTGAAGCTTGGCAACAGCCTGTGGATACCGTTCGCCGCACTCTTGCTGGGGTTGATTATCGGTCTTCAATTTGACCTGACCGTGCCAGTGGAGTGGACCCGCTACACCGCCGTTGCCGTGCTGGCGGCGCTCGATTCGGTGCTGGGCGCGGTGCGGGCCGAGCTAAATCAGAGCTACGACAACCGCGTGTTCATCAGCGGCTTCGTGTTCAACACGCTGCTGGCTATGGCGATCACCTATCTCGGCGACCGCCTCGGCGCGGACATCTGGCTGGCGGCGGTGGTGGCTTTTGGCGCAAGGCTGTTCAACAATCTGGCGATTATCAGAAGGCATTTTATCTAAAGGGCAAACGGAACAGCCAACGAACTGCTCAACCGACAAACGGACAAACCGACCTGGGGGCGAGTGCAACTCGCCCTGCCAAAGCGCCTAAATGCGATTTGACATAACGAGATCGGGCAATTTGGCAAAAAAAGGGGATAAATGCTAGCCCACAACAATATGTTGTGGTATAATCCTTAAATAACAGCGTGTTCTATTGCGCCGTTGCTGATGCAGCCAAACGGAGGGCTGCTGCCTATGGCAGGTATCGAGCAAACAATCGTCGGTCTGGATGTCGGCACTACCAAGGTCTGCGCCGTGGTTGGTGAGATGCGCCGCGACGGGCAGGTCAATGTGCTGGGCATGGGCGTTGGCCCCACCCGTGGGGTGAGCAAAGGCGTAGTGGTCAACATCAGCGAGGTAGTCAGCAGCATCACGGTCGCGGTCGAGAAGGCGGAGCGGTTGGCGGGCTGCAAGATTGGTAGCGCCTACGTGGGCGTCGCTGGCGCGCACATCACTTCACTGAACAGTCGCGGCGGAGTCTCTCTGGGCCGCAGCGGGCGCGACATCGCCGCCGAGGATGTGAGCAAGGCAGTGGAGGCCTCGCGCGCGATTACCATCCCCCCCCAGCGCGAGGTTATCCACGTCATCCCCCGCGCCTTCATTGTGGACGGCCTGGATGGCGTGCGCGACCCGGTTGGCATGGCGGGGATGCGCCTGGAGGTCGAGACCCACATTGTCACCGGCACTGCCACTGCGCTGCACAATCTGGTGCGTTGCGTACAGCAGGCGGGGGTGGAGCTTGACGAACTGGTGCTGGAGCCGCTCGCCAGCAGTGAGGCCTCGTTGACTGCGGCGGAGAAGAAGCTCGGCGTCGCCCTCGTAGATATTGGCGGGGGAACGACCGACATCGCCATCTTCATAGACGGCAGCATCTGGCACACCACCAGCCTGCCCGTAGGTGGCAACCACCTGAGTAACGATATTTCGATTGTGCTGAGCGTACCGTTCGAACAGGCTGAGTCGCTCAAGATAGAGCATGGGCAGGCCCAGCCAACCCTGAAGTATGGGCGGCTGGCGGTACGAGCCAATGAGGAAGCCGAGGAGGAAGAGGGCGACGCCCTGCAAGTCACCACCTTCAGTGGCGAAGAGGAGCAGGTATCGCGACGGCTGCTCGGCGAGGTTATCCAGGCGCGGGTCGAGGAGATCTTCGTGCTGGTAGCAAAGGAGATCAAGCGTAGTGGCTTCGATGGGCTGCTGCCTGCCGGGCTAGTGCTGACCGGCGGTACCGCGCAGTTGCCCGCCATCGCTGAGGTAGCGCGTAATGTGCTAAGAATGCCGGTCAGGGTCGGCGCGCCGACACGACTGAGCGGCGTAACCGGGCTGAACGGCCCAGCCTACTCGACCGCAGTCGGGCTGTTGTTGTGGGGACTGCGAAACAATCTGGAAGCTGAAGCCAGGCCATCGGTGAGACGGCGGCAGGGCTGGGGCGTAGCGCCACAACGCAACGAAGTGGCGGAGAGGTTCAAAGGCTGGCTGAAGGAGTTCATCCCTTAACCTGCCGAAAGTGAGCGGACGAATGGACAGCTTTAGAGTCGGCGGCGACGCCGCAAGGAGGCAACAAATGGCTAACCCCATCAACGGGCCAGTGATGGGCAACGCGCAGAGTTTCAGCAGTCGGATGCAGCGGATGCCGGACATGGAGAACTTCGCCCAGATCAAGGTCATCGGCGTGGGCGGAGGCGGCAGCAACGCGGTCAACCGGATGATTGACGCTGGCGTGCAGGGAGTTGACTTCATCACGGTCAACACCGATGCTCAGGCGCTGATCTACAGCAAGGCGGGCAGCAGGTTGCGCATCGGCGACAAGCTGACCAAGGGCCTGGGCGCAGGCGGCAACCCGGTGGTCGGCGCGAAGGCGGCAGAGGAGAGCAGCGAGGAGCTGTTCGACATACTGAAGGGCGCGGACATGGTGTTCATTACCTCCGGCATGGGCGGCGGCACCGGTACCGGTGCGTCGCCGGTTATCGCCCAGATTGCCAAAGAGGTTGGTGCGCTCACCGTCGGGGTAGTGACCAAGCCGTTCACCTTCGAGGGGGCGCGGCGGCGCAGCAGCGCCGATGAAGGCATCGCCGAGTTCCGCCAGCACGTGGACACCCTGATCACCATCCCCAACGACCGCTTGCTACAGGTTGCTGACAAGAAGACCTCGATGGTTGAAGCCTTCCGCATCGCCGACGACGTGCTGCGCCAGGGCATCCAGGGCATCAGCGACCTGATCACCATTCACGGCATGATCAACCTTGACTTCGCCGACGTGAAAAGCATCATGCTGGACGCGGGCAGCGCACTGATGGCAATTGGCCATGGCAGCGGCGATGATCGCTGCGTGATGGCCGCCCGCGCCGCGATCGAAAGCCCACTGCTGGAGATCAGCATCGAAGGAGCAAAGGGCGTGCTGTTCAACATCACCGGCGGCGAAGACCTCGGCATCCTGGAAGTGTACGAGGCCGCGGAGATCATCCAGCAAGCTGCCGACCCTGAGGCCAACATCATCTTCGGCGCAGTCATCAACCCGGAGATGGGCAAGGATGTGAAGATCACTCTGATCGCGACCGGCTTCGACAATGTGCGTCGCCCGATCGCCCTGCCCGCGCGCACTGCACAGAACCTCGGCTTCGGCAGCTACGCCCCGCGCCACGAGCAGCAGCCGTTCAATCAGCCGCAGCCACAGCAGCAGCAACAGCAGCAGCAACAGCAGCCGCCCCCCGCGCCAATACCCGCCCGTGAGCCGCTGCCAGTGCGCCCCTATCAGCAACCCGCCCAGCAGGGCGCATCCCAGCAATCCAGCTTCATGAATCCTGGCTATCAGCAACCTGCAACCCCGCCCCCGCCCCAGCAGCCCAGCGGCGGCAACCCAGCCAGCGACGACCTCGACATCCCGCCTTTCCTGCGCTATCGGCAGAAGTAGCAAAACCCCTCTCCAAAGGGGGAGGCAGGGTGGGGGAGCGAATAGCGCAATTAATCTACTGAACCGGCGGTTGCTATTGCGGCGACCGCCGGTTTTGCAACACAGGAGCAGAGCAATGGCGAACATCAACCTTACCTGGCCGCAGGTTCTCGCCTGGCGGCTGGCCCAGCAACACCTCGACAAACCCGCGCCGCATGACCAGATGCTCGCGGTGGTAAGCCGCATCTGCGGCTTGCAGGCGCAGGTAATGTCGGCGGCGGCGCTGGCACTGGCGGCACGGGTTGCTGATGCCACGCCCGACGATGTTGCTGCTGCCTTGTGGACGCAGCGCACCCTGGTCAAGCTGTGGGCGATGCGCGGCACACTGCATCTCTTGCCCGCCGCCGACATTCCCCTCTATGTCGCCGCCGCCCGCGCCACCCGCCGCAACCATATGCGGGCGGGTTGGCTTAAATATTACGGTCTGACGAGCGAAGATATGGCCGCCTTTCTCGAAGCTGCCCGCACCATCCTCAGTGATCAGCCGATGACGCGGGCGCAATTCAGCGAGTTGGTCGTAGCCCAAATCGGGGCAGCAAATCTGACCACCGCCTTGCTCTCCGGCTGGGGGTCGGTCTTGAAGCCAGCCAGCTATCACGGCTATATTTGCTTCGGCCCATCGCAAGGCCAGAATATTACATTCGTCCAGCCCCACCACTGGTTGGGCGATTGGCAGGAGGTAGCTGAGGAGTACGCCATCGCC
>QHBQ01000498.1 GCA_003243865.1 Candidatus Chloroheliales bacterium
AACGTCAGTAAAGTAGTAGCAATGGTGGGGTGACGCACTCCCCCACCCAGCCTCCCCCTTTGGGGAGGGGCGAACTACCGCTCTAGCTGAGATTATCCAACACCTGCTGCAAATCGGTGGGCAGGGGGCTGGCGAACTCGCGGTATTCGCCACTGTGCGGCAGGTTGAAGCCGAGCCGGTGAGCGTGAAGAAACTGACGGCCCACGCTTGCGACTTCGCGGTCGCGCTTCCAGAGCTGGTCGCCATAAACGCTATCGCCAACGATGGAGTGGCCGATGTAGTTCATATGCACCCGAATCTGATGAGTGCGGCCCGTCTCCAGCCTGACGCGCACGTAGGTATAACGCGCGAAGTAGCTGATAGTTTCATAGCGGGTGCGGGCTGGGCGACCGCCCATCACCACCGCCATCTGCTTGCGTTCGCGCGGATTGCGGTCAATTGGCGCGTCAATGATGCCCTGAGGATGTTTGAGCTTGCCCTGAACTAGCGCGAGGTACTGCTTTAGCATGGTGCGCGCCTGCATCTGGTGAAGTAGGCTGTCGCGGGCGGCGTCGTTGCGGGCAACCACCAGCAAGCCGCTGGTATCCTTGTCCAGTCGGTGGATAATGCCAGGGCGGTTAGTGCCATTCATCTCCAGGGTCGGGTCGTAGCCGAGCAGGGCGTTGACCAGGGTGCCGCGGGCGTGGCCCGGCGCGGGATGCACCACCATGCCTGCTGGCTTGTCCACCACTATCACATCGCTGTCTTCGTAGACGATGTTCAGCGGGATCTGCTCCGCCAGCAGGTCGCTGGGGGCGGGCGGCGGCAGCAGCAGGCTGACGATTTCGTCCCGCCTCAGCTTCCAGCTAGCCGCCCGCTGCTTACCACTAACCGTCACCCGCCCCTCGTCGATCAGCTTCTGCGCATAGCTGCGCGAGAGACTCAAATCATCGAGGCTGGCAAGATAAGCGTCGAGGCGCGTTCTCACTGCGGCGTCGGGGATGGGCAGAATGTGATACTCCTCTGCCGCTGGCTGGCTGCCTAGTGCTACTACCCCTATTTCATCGGCCTCTAGTTCGTCGTCCATGCTTGTTGGTAGCTCCAGTTGAACCGTATGCCGGATCAAAGTTGTCGTTGTGCCGAATAGTTCCGGGGGCTGGGGGCGCAGCCCCGTGCTGAGGTGGCGTCGTTGCCTATCGGCTACTTTACCGACCTGCTGCCGATGAGCATTAGGGCGCTGCACCGATCGGGGCTACGCCCCCAGCCCCCGGTAACTTTTCACCCTTCTCGCCGCGGATGAATATTATCACGCTTCACCGATCGGGGCTGCGACCACAACTCCCAGTAACTATTCGAGCCGCAGGCAATCTTGCAGCATACAACTATTCGATAATCCACCTTCTACAATTCCAGCAGGGGCAACAGCACATCGCGCAGACGCTCAATGTCGGCCTCGGCCTTGCCGTCGGCATATTCAGCGAGAGTGCAGGGAAGCTGGATATAGGCAACCCCAGTACCAGCATCATCCACGACGAATCCATCAGGCTGGGTGGCAAGAGTGGCGATTTGTTCCGACTGTACAGTTGACAGCAGATTAGCCCAGTAGACGCCGCGAATATTGTGGTCAAGCTGCCCCCAGCGTTGCCGCCAGCTAGCTGCCTCCTTCACTGCCACGCGGCTACTCAGTTGCGCCAGCGGCTTCGCCAGCGTATCAGCCAGCATCGCGCCCGGTCCGTTTGCCCGTCCACCGCCATCGCCGCCCACGCCACCGCCAGCGACGCTGATGTAGCCATAGTCAGCCCTGGCCGTCTTGAATAGCCCCTCAGCAAGCGAGCCTAGCTCGTCACTAAACACAAACTTCTGCAACATGGAAACTTCAACTGCCCGCTCCAGCACCTCGGGGGTGTAGCGGTCGTCAATGATGCTGGGGTACTCGAGGAAGACGACATCGAGCAGCAGGTCGCCGCCACGCCGCTGCACCACCAGGTTGCAGCCAGGATAGTAGCGGGCGGCGAGGTGTTCGCCTTCGGCCAGACCCTCAGTCTCAAGTTGAGCAATTGCTGCATCGGCATTCGGATAGTACGTGCCAGCCATCTCTATCTCAGTCCAGCCTTTCTTGCCGACATTCGGCAGCGAATCGGTAACACTAGTCAGCAGCCAAACGATGACTTGCCCGCTCAGGGGTCGCTGGCAGTAGATGGTGAGCGCCACGCTATAGTTGGGCTGGTGGCTGCTAGGGCGACGATAGCTGGCGGCCTGCCAACCCGCAGGCAGCCCGCCTTCCGCCTCGGCCTGCACCAGCGCGTTGTAAGTGATGTCCGGCTGGCTGATGCTCAGGTCGGCAGCCAACTCTTTGGCCCAGGCATCGGCATAAATCTGCCCGGCCCCACCAATCAGCTCGTCCATATAGGTAAGCTCATTGTCGGCGGTGCGCCGATAGTAGCTGCGATAACCTTCAATATAGTGTTCAGCGTGGCTCTCATTCTCCCTCCCCCATTTCAGGGGAGGGCCGGGGTTAGGGGCAGTGAGCGCAAAGAAGCTAGCCAGCGCATCCGCCCGCCCGGCGTAGCGAGGCGCTTGCTGCTCCATGCTCAAGTCGGGATCGTGCAGGAAGGTGGGATTATAGGCATCGAGTTCGATGTAATCCTCGGTGTAGCGGTCGAGGATGCGCCCATCGGCGGCACAGGTGTAGCCCCACACAAACTGGTCAATGCCCCACAGCAGGATGGTGGGGCCAATGGCGGAAAGGTGAGCGAGCAAGGCTTCAGCACTTGGCTCGTCGAGGCGGAAGATGTCCTCATCCGCCACACTAACCCAGCCGTGCGCTGCAGCCGATATGTAGAAGCTGCGGCTGCGCTGCTCTACCAGGTTGAGGCGGGGGTCATAGGGGTTCAGGCTTGCCTCAGCCACTGGCGTGTAGCCCGCAGCGGCCAGGTGGTCGGTGAGCGCAGCGGCAACCCGATGCGGTGCGCTGACATCGTCGCCAACATAGATATGGATTAGCGCGAAATCGTTTGCCATAGGTGAAGTATACCAAATATGAACACAGAAAAGCCCCAGCATCAGCAGTGGGGGCATGGGCAGCAGATATGCTGGGTAAGTTTATAGCGGAGTGCCGCGATGGGTGTAGAGTACATTTGCCATCCAGATGGTGGCTGCCACCGCACCGAGCAGTGCGCCTATGCCGCTGGCTGTGACCAGGGTGGTGCTGATGCTGAACAGCGCCCTCATCGTCACGGTGGCGATGGCCCCGCCGATTGCCCCCACCAGCGCCCCAATCGCGCCCACGATTGCCAGTGCCGCCGCAGCGAGGATTATCCGCTTGATAACCCTTCCACTCATTTCCGTATCCCCCCTTGTACCAAAATCGGTCAGTGTGATTGTCCGCATTATAATACGTGCCGAGTACAACCTTTGTTATGCTTCTACTCGCGACCCTTACCCCGGCTTTGCAGCGACTCGCGGCTAACGGCAAGGGGCGGGTTGCCCTTGCCGTTAGTGTTA
>QHBQ01000216.1 GCA_003243865.1 Candidatus Chloroheliales bacterium
CAAGGATGGCAGCAAGTCGCTCAGCAGCAATGCGCAGTACACTGCCTCGCTCGCCAAACTGCCTGCTGACCGCAGCATGACCATCTTCCTGGACGGCGCGAAGTTCGCGGGCAGCGTCAGCACGGCGATTGATGAGCTATCGAAGGACAGCCCGATGATGGGCAGCAGCCTCAACTCGATGAAGGGCGTCTACAATCAGCTGAAGAACCAGAACAGCGTTGCGGTCGTCGGGGTTACCGCGCGGCCCAACGGCGTGCAGATCGACTCTGCCAGTAACATCAACGATACCAACGCCGCTCTGGCCTCGGCAATGCCGCTGATGAGCGACCGCAGCATCGTCAAGCTGATGCCCGCGGATGTCTGGGGCTTCGTCGCTAGCGCCAACCTGAAGGACCTCGTCACCCAGGGGCTGGTCTACCTCGACAAGATGAACTACTTCAGCAGCCTCGGCATGGGCAACATGAACGCGGCGCAGATCAAGCAGCAGTTCAAGCAAGCTACCGGCCTCGACCTCGACAGCGATATTCTTAGCTGGATGGGCGGCGAGTGGGGCGCCTACGTGCAGCCAGGCGCCGATGCCAACACCCCAGCCCAGGGCGGCTTCGTCCTCAACGTCAAGGACAACAAGGCCCAGGCCACTGCCAGCATCCAGAAGATCAACCAGGCGCTCAAGGCCAAGGTTGCCAATGGCACCGACCAGTATGCGCCCAAGCTGACTGAGCAGCAGGTGGCGGGCAGCACCGTGTACAAGCTCGGCACCGATTACAGCGCTGTCTACTACGGCATCGTCGGCGACTACTTCTTCATCACCAGCAACACCGTCACCATGCAGGCAATCGTCAACGGCAAGGGTGGCATCACCGACAGCGCCAACTACAAGGGCGCGATGACCAACGCGCTCACCAACAACAATGCGGTGATGTACGTCAACTTCCAGGCCATCCGCGAGTTCGTCGAGAAGATGATGAGCAGCGGAGGTGCTTCCTCGATGGCATCTTATAATAAGGATGTCAAGCCCTCCCTGGTGCCGTTCCGCAGCCTGGGCATCACCAGCGACAACGCCAACAACATCCAGCATGCGGTGATCTTCATAGACATCGAGAAGTAGGCTGGCATAGAAGTTGAAACATCAGTGGGTAGTGCGCACGCTGTGCGTGCTGCCCACTGATGCTAATTAGAGGAGGAAAGCAAGCATGAACCAACTAACCACAGCTGCCAGCGGGCGATGGGCAATCATCCGACTGGCACTTTTGCCATTTTTCCTGTTTGGTCTTATACTGCTGCTGGCAGGTTGCGGCGGTGACCAATCGGGGGGAGGCGACACCAACCTTGACGCGCCAACCGTGTTGAGCCAGGCGATCAGCACAACCAACGCTACCACCTCCTTCCACTTCAAGATTGACGTGAAGGGGCAGACCGCTGCTGGCAGCGCCTTCTACATCAAGGGTGGCGAGGGTGACTACGCCAAGCCCAACCAGGTTAGCGCCAAAGTGGATGCGGTTTATGCGGGCGCGACAGTTCAGGCCAGCTATGCAGGCAAGGGCGACCAGCAGTACATTGCGGTGATCGGCTGCTGGCAGCCGTTCCAGGGCCTAACCCTCGCGCCCGATAAGGCGGCCACCGACATCATGAACAACATCGCTAGCCTGAGCAAGAGCGGCGTGGAGAACATTGACGGGGTGCAGAACCACCACCTGACCGGCAAGATCAACGCGCAGCAACTCGCTGCCCTCTCGCCCGAAGCAGTGCAGACCAACACGGTCAATGTAGATATGTGGGTGGGGGTTGCCGACAAGCAACTCCACCGCGTGCTGCTCTCCGGCGCGATCAGTCGCGGTGATGCCGCCAAAGCCAGCTACGACATCCACTTCAGCGACTTCAACAAGCCAGTTACCGTCAACCTGCCACCCGCTAGCGACATCTGCAAGAAGTAGGTACGAGGTATGAGTAGCAAAAAGCCCCCAGCGGGGTGAGTGAGGGATAGCGAGGTAGGGGCGGGTTGCACTCGCCCTGGTGAAACCCAGCAATCTCTCTCGCCTATTCGACACCTAGAATCTGCCGAATGAGCTAATATGGCAAACATCGTCGCCACCAAAGCCGAAGAGAAGGCAACCGCCGAGGCATATTCGCCCGTTGGTCGCCCGATGCTGATGCTGGCGGTAATCTGCGCCGGTATCTTCCTCGCCGCGCTTGATCAGACGGTGATCGTCACCATCCTGCCGCAGATCATCAGCAGCCAGTTCATCCCGCTCAACCATGTAGATCAGGCAGGCTGGATCGTAACCAGCTATCTGCTCGGCTACACGGTAGCGATGCCGCTGCTGGGGCGGGTCGCCGACGTGTTTGGCCGCAAGCGGGTCTACCTCGGCTGCCTGCTGCTGTTCCTGCTCGGCTCGATTGGCTGCGGGCTGACCGGCAGCGGCACCGTCCTGGGCATCGAGACTGGCTTGCCCTGGCTATACGGCTGGCGGGCGGTGCAGGCGCTGGGTGGTGGCGCAATCCTGCCCATCGGCATGGCGATGACCCGCGACCTGTTCCCAGCGGAGCGGCGCACCTTCGCCATCGGCGTGATTGGCGCGGTGGCCGAGGGTGGCGGGGTGCTGGGGCCAATTTACGGCGCGGGCATTATCAGCCAGTTGCCGTGGCAGTGGGTGTTCTTTATCAACGTGCCGCTCGGCTTGCTCGCCTTCGCCCTGGTTGCCGCGCTGCTGAAGGGGCGTGGCGGCGAACGCGGGGTGAAGGTGGACTGGCTGGGTGGGCTGCTGCTCAGTGGCGGCCTGCTGCTGCTCACCCTTGCTCTGTCGCAGAAGACCGACGACCCGGTCAATCCCAAACTGTTCGCCACCGACCTGTTTCTGCCGCTGCTAATCGGCGCAATCGTCTGCCTCGCCCTATTCGTGGCGGTGCAGAAGTTCGG
>QHBQ01000449.1 GCA_003243865.1 Candidatus Chloroheliales bacterium
CGATTGTTGTAGGCCTTGATGAAGGTGGGGTCGAGGATGAGGGCCTGGTTGTAGTCCACAATCGCCAGGTTTAGCTGGCCCTTGTCGGCGTGGATGATACCACGATAGACATAGGCATCGGGCGAATTAGGCTGCACCTCGATGATACGGTTGAAGTCGGCCAGTGCCTTGTCCAGTTCGCCAAGCTCGTAGTAGGCATCGCCACGTTCAGCCAGCGCCTCGATGCTGTCAGGCGTGCCAGCCAGCCGCTGGTTGGCCTCGGCCAGTTGTTGCTCATAGCTCTGGCGCTCGTCAATGGGGGTTTCGGGTTCGTCGCTCATGGGTTAATTATACCCCATCCTTTATACCGAGCGCAAAAGGCCGCTTTGCCCCAGCTTCTTCATTTCTTGCACGAAGTGGGCAATTCGGGTATAATTATCCGGCGTAGAGGCGCGTGTAGCTCAGGGGATAGAGCGCAGCCGTCCTAAGGCTGGCGTCGGGGGTTCGAATCCCTCCACGCGCACCGTGCAGACTGCGGATTGTAGATTAGGCTTATATCGCAGAGGTGATACCCGATGTCCGCTGTCACGCTTCTTGCACAGCGGATTTTTTGTGGGGCTAGTGCAAAACCCCTCCCCATTTCGGGGAGGCTGGTGCAAACCCCCCCATTTCGGGGGAGGCTGGTGCAAAACCCCTCCCCCGAAATGGGGGGAGGCTGGGTGGGGGTGTGGTCCTGAACAGTCAAGTTGACCCCAGTGGCTGTAGCCTGGTCATCTTCCACGCGGCGCTCGCCGAGCATCCCATCGAGCGATGCGTCGGCTTGGCGCAACGGGCAGCCAGCCTCGACCTGCTGCTCATCGCTGCGCGGCTCGGCTTTCGACGGGTGATCATCGTCGGCGCGGAGCAGGAGTTTGCGCATGCGGCCCAGCTTGTCAGCGACCTCGACGTTACCCTCGAACCAGATGTAGCGCCTGGTTTCCACTTCGGCCAGCGGCTGATGGAGATCGTGGCGCAACACCGACTTGAGCGCATCATCTATATCGGTGGCGGTGCGGCCCCACTGCTCACCGTCGCTGACCTGCTCGCGCTCACCGCTGGCATCAGTGGCGACGAGGCGGCTACGGTTGCCAACAATGTTTTCTCCGCCGACATCGTCGCGCTTGGCCAGGCGCAAGCCGCGCTACGCCGCATCGCTCTGCCCGCGCTCGACAACGACCTTGCCTATCGCCTGCGCGCTGCTGGCGTGCCGACCAGCGCATTGCCGCCTAGCCTCGGCCTCAACTTCGACATTGACACCCCCACTGACCTCGCCACCCTGGCCCTGGCCCTGGAGCTGCATAGCAATGAGGCAGCGGCGATTGGCCCGCACCTGCGCGCCGCGCTTGCCGCCTATGCCAGCAGCGGCCTGGCCGACCGCCAGCTTGCCGCGCTCCACGCCGCCATCGACGTGATGCGCCGCCACGATGGTGAGACGCTCTTCTGCGGGCGGATTGGGGCGCAAACCTGGCGGCGGCTCGAACTGGCATTGCCCTGCCAGACCCGCCTGCTCGGCGAGGAGCGCGGGATGCGGGCCAGCGGGCGGGAGGAGCAGGGTAAGGTGCGTTCGCTGCTCGGCTTGCTGGTCGAACAGGTCGGCTCCCACCGCGCCGTTGCCAACCTGGCCGCAGTCGCCCAGGCCGCGTTCATAGATACCCGCGTCCTCTTCAACCATCTCCACCTCGACATCCCTATCAGTGACCGCTTCAACTCTGATGCGCTGTACTGGGAGCAGGTGACCGAACCGACCGCCCGCGACTTCACCCGCGCCGCTGCCACAGCGGAAATACCGCTCGTCCTCGGCGGCCACTCGCTGGTCTCAGGAGGTCTCACTTTGCTGGCAACGATGGTGCAGGAATTGCATAACAAACAATCATAACATAGCGAGGAACATATGAAGATTGAAGTAATTGAGAGCTACGAAGGTCAGGAGCAGTTGCACAAGGAATGGGACGAACTGGAAGCACGCGGCAACGTCCCCGGCGTATTCCTCACCTGGGATTGGCAGAGTATTTGGTGGCGCCACTTCGGCGCGGGCGCGGCTTTGCGGCTGGTGCTGATGCGCGACGAGGCGGGTAAGCTGCGGGCGGTCGCCCCTCTCTACATCTTCACTGGTTCGCCCAGCGACAACGAGACTGACCGCGCCCCTAGCGGCAACGGCGGCCAGCGCATTATGCGCATCGGCGGTGGCGTGGATGTGTCCGACTACCTCGACATCCTCTCCGTGCCGGATGATGCGCCCGCCGCATGGCAGACGCTGGGCGGCTGGCTGAAGCAACACACCGCCGAGTGGGACATCCTCGACCTGCACAGCATCCCGCAGCACTCCGCCACCCGCAGCCTCGCCTGTGACTGGGCGAAATCGGCTGGCTACCAGTGTAGCGAGCAGATTGACGAAGTCTGCCCGGTTATTGACCTACCCTCCGACCGCAACTTCGCGACCTATCTCGCCAGCCTCAGCAAGAAGCAGCGCCACGAACTGCGCCGCAAGCTACGCCGCTTCGAGGCCCAGTTCCCCGATTACAAGTATTACACCACCGACTGCGCCGAGTGCAAGAACGGCCTGACTGACTTCTACGCCCTGCACCGCGCCTCCGCTGGCACCAAGCAGCAGTTCATGGACGACGAGATGGCGCAGTTCTTCACCGACATGGTGGACGCACTGACCGACCACAGCTGGATCCGCCTCAGCTTTCTCGAAATCGAGGGCAAGCGGGTCGCCAGCTATCTCTCCTTCGACTATAATCGCAAGATCTACCTCTACAACTCTGGCTACGACCCTGCCTACCGCGATTACAGCGTTGGCGTGGTGCTGCTCACCCACTTCATCAGGGAGGCGATCGAGTCGGGCCACACCCGCTTCGACTTCCTGCGCGGCAGCGAGCGTTACAAGTATGACCTCGGCGGCCAGAACACCGAGGTGTTCAATATTCGTATACAACTCTAATGCAAGTCTTACTCACAAGTCCGTATAATTATAATAGGCCATATTAGGAGAAATATAAATGTCTAACATCGCAATGCTTAGTGTACATACCTCACCCCTTGCTGCGCTCGGCGGCAAGGAGACCGGCGGGATGAACGTCTACGTCCGCGACCTCAGCTGCGCGTTGGCGGCGCTAGGTCACACGGTGGACGTGTTCACTCGCTGGCAGGACCCCACCGTGCCACGAGTGACGAATTTCGCCCCCGGCGTGCGGGTCATCCAGATCGAAGCGGGGCCACGCGGCCCCTACGATAAGAACCGTGTCTACGACCACTTGGATCAGTTCGTCAAAGGGGTGGAATTGTTCCGCCGCTGCAACGGCAACCCCAACTATGACATCATCCACGCCCATTACTGGTTGAGTGGCGCGGTGGGGGTGAAGCTACGCAAGCGCTGGCAGTGGCAGCAGGGCAAGCGTGTGCCCCTGCTGCAGATGTTCCACACTCTCGGCAAGCTGAAGAACGGCATTGCCCAGACTCCGCAGGAGCTTGAGGTTGCCAATCGTATTGCGGTCGAGGAGCAACTGGGGCGCCAGGCGGATATGCTAATCGCCCCCACTCCGACCGAGCGTGGCTACCTCGCCTGGGAGTACAACGCGCCGTTCGGCAAGATCCGCATCGTTCCTTGCGGCGTGGATACCGCAATGTTCCGCCCTGCTGCCGGTGAGCGCGACGCCGCCCGCGACCGCCTCGGCCTCAGCCGCACTGCCCGCTACGCCTTGTTCGTTGGGCGCATCGAGCGGCTGAAGGGCATCGAAACCCTGCTGCGCGCGGTTGCCCAGCTGAAGCGCAACGCCGACCCGATCGGCGAAAACATTAAACTGCTCATTGTCGGCGGCGATCTCGACCCCAGCCAGCAGACCACCGATGATGAGATGACTCGCCTGCACTACCTCGCCGCCGAACTCGATGTCTGCGATCGCACCGCCTTCCTCGGCGCCCAACCGCAGGAGCGGCTGCGCGATTACTACAATGCCGCCGATGCGGTGCTGATGCCCAGCCGCTACGAGTCGTTCGGCATGGTCGCAGTCGAAGCAATGGCGAGTGGTACGCCCGTAATTGCCTCGCGCGTCGGCGGCCTGGCCCACACGGTACAGGACGGCGAAACTGGCTATCTGCTGCCCCACGATGATGTGCCCGCCTGGGCGGGCAAGCTCCGCCTCATCCTCAGCGATGACGCACTGCGCCAGTGGCTGGGCCAGCAGGCGGCAATTCAGGCGCAGCAATTTGCCTGGCCCCACATTGCCACCCAGATTGACACGCTCTACGGCGAAGCCTTGCAGGGCGAAGCAATCCGCAAGCCGAGCCTGCGCCGCCGCGTTCAGGATGCCGCTGGCTGCCTGCTCGACAGTCTCCCCGTCTCGAAGCTGGTTGAGCCTAGTCTCGTCGTCGCTGGCGACCTCAGTTGCCGCTAAACCAGGCATAGGAAAAGGATGATGAATGCGCCTGATTATCTTCGACGGAGATGAGACGCTCTGGCATGGCCTTGATGGCGGCAACATCTCCGACAACGGCGACGGCGATTATATTGACTCCAACGATTACGAATTCTCCTGCCCGCCCGGCACCGACTCCGATATTATCCTCCGCAACGATGGCAAGCGGCTGCAACTCTTCCCCGAAACCCGCGCCGTGCTACGCGAGATGCGTGGCCGCGAAGTGCTGGTTGCTCTCTGGACCTATAATCATCCCAACCCCACCCATCGCGCCCTCGCCGCATGGAACATCGCGGACCAGTTCGATCACGTCGAGGCGGCCTGGAATCCCAACAAAGAGCAGATGCTGCGCAACATCCTCACCGCCACCAACGTGCAGCCGATGGATGCGGTGTTCATTGACGACGACCCCGGTCGCGGCCACCGTCAGCAGGCCGAGCGGGTCGGCATCCGCTTCCTCAAGCGCGGCACCGATGTTACGGATCTGCATCAGGTACTGGAACTGGTTGGCGACGATGAGCCGATTACGCTGGAGCCGCTGAGTTAGGGGCGACGGAAAGCCCTCTCGCTGAGGGGAGGGCTGAGGATGGATGTAGGGGCGCACCAGGACATGCGCCCATGTTTATCGATTGGCTATGCTTCCTCAAAGTAGTCCAGGTCAACTCTCTTGATAGAGTATGTGGCTACTGTAGCAACTCCGATACCGTACTCTATCATAAGCTCGGCAAACTGTTTGCCGTTAATTAGCTTTATCTTTTTCCCGATCTGTTTGTTGTACTCTATAGCAGATGGCAGAAAATGAGATGTTGTAGCAATCACCCCTTTTGCTGCCCTATGCCTCTCCAGCGCACCCACAAAGTCTCTCAGGACTGGTTCACCTACGGCTCCCTGCCACCTTTTAGCCTGGACGTATATAACGTCCAGACCTAGCCTATCCTGATTTATGAGACCATCTATGCCACCGTCTCCTGAACGCCCCGTAATTTGGGCGCGTACCTGCTCTTCTGATCCGCCATAGCCCATCTTGACGAGTAGGGCAACAACCAGGTTTTCAAAGGAAGCTGGAGAGATGTTCATGACTCGTTCAAGTAGATCCTGTGCCAGTTTCTGTTTAAGTGCTTGATAGCCAGACTCCATCATATCATCAGGACTCTGGGTAGTCTTATCGCCACCCTGACCTTGAATCTCGATCTGACTAGGGCCATTCTTAGCTGGCTTGCCTAGATAAACCATGTATTCAGGATACTGCTTCAAAAGTCCTTCATCTATGTGGGGAGGGTTCGTCTTTAGTAGTTCTGTGCCCCGGCTACTAATGCGCATCCTTGCAGGTCCAGTTTTTTCCAGTAGCCCAGCGCCAATTAGATTCTCCATGGCCCACCTTGAGCGCTTATGTAGCTTGGGTACCCCACTTTGTGGGAATACTTCGTTCTTATCCTCTTCCGTTAGGTGAAGATGATTAGCCAACATATCATATACATCAGCCCTCTTATGTTCCTGCCCATCAGCTAGTACTTGCAGGACAGGGCGCAGAAAGTCTTGCCAGTTTGGTACTGCCATAATTTCACCCCTCTTTATCTCTCAAGTAGAATACGATGAACTGATTATAGTATCATTCTTCGGCTTTGTCTACAGCTTTCAACTCATTATTAGTCCGCGACCCGCTCGATGCGCGCGCCCAGCGCTTGCAGGCGCTGCTCGATGCGCTCGTAGCCGCGATCAATCTGCTGCACGTTGCGGATGACGCTGACGCCGTCGGCGGCGAGGGCGGCGAGCAGGATTGCCATGCCCGCGCGGATGTCGGGGCTGGATAGCTCTTCACCATGCAGCCGCGAGGGGCCAATGATGACCGCGCGGTGGGGGTCGCACAAGATTATGCGCGCGCCCATCCCGTTCAGCTTATCCACGAAGAAAAGCCGCCCATCGAACATCTTCTCGAACATGATCAGCGTGCCGCTGGCCTGGGTCGCCATGGTCAAGGCGATGCTCATCAGGTCGGCGGGGAAGCCGGGCCAAGGGGCGTCGTCAATGTAGGGGATATCGCCGCGCAGGTCGTTCTGCACCCGTAGCTCCTGTCCGCCAGGCACGAACAGGTCCTCACCACGCACCTCCACCATCACCCCCAAGCGGCGGAACACCAGGTTGATCATCCGTAGGTGCTGCGGCGCGGCGTTGCGGATGAGTAGTTCGCCGCCCGTCACCGCCGCCAGGCCAATGTAGCTGCCCACCTCGATGTGGTCGCTCTCGATGGTGTGCTCACCGCCATGCAGCCGCGTCACCCCTTCGATGTGAAGTTGATTGCTGCCAATGCCGCTGATGTTCGCGCCCAGCCCATTGAGGAACAGGCATAGCTCCTGCACGTGTGGTTCGCAGGCAGCATTGCAGATGACGGTCTCGCCCTCCGCTAGCACGGCGGCCATAATCGCGTTCTCGGTGCCGGTCACGCTAGCCTCGTTGAGGAAGATGTCGGCGCCGTGCAGTACCTTCGTTTTCAGGTAGTAGGCGCTACGGTCAATCACTGCGGTTGCGCCTAGCGCTTCGAGAGCGAGGAAGTGGGTATCCACCGGGCGGCGACCAATGTAATCGCCGCCCGGCTTGCCGACCCGCACCTCACCGACCCGCGCCAGCATTGGCCCCATCAGCAGCAGGCTGGC
>QHBQ01000071.1 GCA_003243865.1 Candidatus Chloroheliales bacterium
TTGATATACTCGGCCAGCGCGCCCGCGTTGTCGCTCAGTTGCAGCAGGCTGCTGGCGCGGTAGAAGTGCAGCGCGGGGCTATCGAGGCCGCGGGCGAAGGCGGCGGCGAACTTTTCGCCAGCACTGGCGGCTCGGTCGCTGTAGTAGAGGGCCAGGCCGGTGCTGAAGTCCACCAGCGCTGGCTCCAGGCTGGCGCGGCTAAGGGGGGCGAACTCGAAGCTGGCGGGATGAAGCATCTGGCTGGGTAGTCCCTGCTGCTGGGTCAAGCTAGGCGGATTGTTGACCTGGAGGTGATAGTGAGGGGCGAGCGCGGTGGCGGCGGCGTTGGGCAGGTCGCCCCAAATGACCAGATCGGCATTGTAGCGAGCGGCCTGGCGGGCGGCGTCGGCATCGTCGGCGAGCGGCGCAATGCAGCAACGCACCCCCGCCTGACTAGCATCGAGGCCAGCCGCCTGCAAGCCGCCCACCACCGCGTTGCCAAACTCCTGGCTGGTCTGGCCGTCGTTCGCGCCGAAGTGGGCAACCAGCACCGAGAACTGAGCGGCGGGCGCTTTGTCCTTGTCGGAGTTGAACAGGTTGGCGATGACCAGCCAGGCGATGCTGCCGACTATCAGCAGCGCGATGATTAGCCCGCCAATGAGCAGCAGCGGGGCGCGGTCGCGATTCTCATCTTCCAGACTTAGTTGGTTGGACAAATGGGCGCGGCTCTGCGGTAGATAGTAGTGCTGGTCGTCATCCTCCTCATCGAGGCTGACATTGCGGAAGACCCGCCCGTACTGCGGCTCTGGGCTGAACGTGGCGGACTGAGTGAGGGGTACGGTATTGCGCGGCGCGGGGTATACCTCTTCGTCAGCAAGGGCAGGCATTGTGCTGGTAACTAGCGCGCTATCGTCCTCGGCAGCGTCAAGCGAAGGGTTACGCGGGCGGCGGGCAGGCAATGCCGATTGGATTGGTGGCTGAGTGGTCGGCACGCGGTGGGTGATCAGGGGGGAGACATCCTCCTCGGTTGCCAGCCCGCCACCAATAACCCTGCTCATCCGCAATCGGTCAGGGTGGGTTTCAGCGGTCAGGTCATCGGTAGGGTTAATCGGGTCATCGTTGCTCGGCACGAGCGGCTGGGTGCGGGTGCGGTGTGGGGCTGCGGCACCGCGCAGTCGGCCACTGTTGGTCAAGGGTGGGGAATGTGGGCTGGAAATCGGGAGTTGAGGGGCAGGGCTGGCGGCCGTTCCCTCTCCCCCATCTCGGGGGGGGGTGGGGGATTGGTCAGCGCTGGCACGGCGCGGGGATATAGCGGGCGCGGTCGGTGGTGGGGTGGAAATCGGGGGTGGCTGGCTGGCGCTGGCGCGGCGTTGGTCGAGGAAGATGTAGACCAGCGTGGCGACGCACGCTCCGGCGAAAATCAGCACCAGCAGCACGTTGAAATCCAAGACACGGCCCTGCCTTCCATCCTCTGTCCACGATAGTAGGTCCTGCCGCAGCACTAAAAGGGTTGACATAATTATAGCATAACTGCTCTTTGGCCCGCAACCCGCAGTCCCTCACTAGGGCGTGCGCCACCCGCCCCATAGGCATCAAGCTAAGGTGAAAGTTGGGGTGAGCGAGGGGGTCTGGGGTCTGCCCCCAGCTGCTGCCACCCCAGCAAGGCTGCTCGTAAGCACAGTAGTCGCCCGCTTAGGCATGGCGGGATACTGCTTAACCTCAGCATAGCTGCCAGTCAGGCTCTGGGGGCTTACCCCCAGACTCCCTGTATGTTCCCAACCTTATTCTTAGCTTGATGCCTATGGGCGTGCGCCACCCGCCCCTACGATTGCAAGAATGTGAAACCTGCCCGCCCGCCGCTTCGTTCTACCAGCAAGCCAATCTGCTATAATGGCCTCTGCTAATTCCTTCCCAAAGGGGGAGGCTGGGCTAACCCCTCCCCCAAAGGGGGAGGCTGGGTGGGGGAGCGACTACTCCTCCCCCTTTGGGGGAGGCTAGGTGGGGGAGCGAGTCGCGCTACGCGCACCCGCCCCCAGCCCCTCCCGGCGGGAGGGGAGTTCACGCACCCGCCCCCAGCCCCTCCCGGCGGGAGGGGAGGAATGCTTTTCCGCCAGCGTAAGGAATGATGATGCCACAGCCAGCCAAGCCCCAACTCAAAACTCAAAACTCAAAACTCAAAACTCAGGACATCGCGCTGCTGCTAGCCTGCGCCATCTTCGCGGCCCTCACTATTTACCAGCTCGATCTGCCAGGGCTATACGCCGACGAGGCGCTCGATGTTGTGCCTGCAATGCAACTGCTCAACCAGCAACCGATTGATTTCGGCGCAGTGCGCGGGGCGTACTTCCCGTTGGGCGGGCTGAAGCTGCCAGTGATGAACAGCGATTATCAGGGCGTGGTCGGCACCTATGGCGTGCTGCCCTTCCTCGCGGTGGGTGGGGTCAACGTCTATAGCATCCGCCTGTTCACCATCGTAACCGGTATCATCGCGCTGATGCTCGCCTACTACTGGGGCCGCACCCTGCTCGGCGCAAATGTGGCGGCGATTGCCGTGCTGCT
>QHBQ01000256.1 GCA_003243865.1 Candidatus Chloroheliales bacterium
AATTCGGGATGACTCATGTTTTTATTATGTGATACAATAGAACCATATATAATACCAGAGAGGCAAGCCGGAATGTATGACCTTGACACATTTCGTCAACGGGTGCAGGCGCTTTACCGAGCCGCTGACCCCTTCGCGGACGGACACCGCCCCACCCAGGATGACCTTGCCCGTGAGGTTGGCCTCAGCCGCGCCGAATTGAGCAAGCGGTTGAGCGGTGGCGGCAGAGGGGCGCTCAGTTGCGCCAACGCCCAGGCGATTGTGCGAACCCTGGCGAAGTGGGAAGCGCTGCAAACTCAGGCAACTGCAATCGAACTGCTGGCCCTGGTGAACTGCCCACCCTTCAAGCCTGAAGAGGGGCAGTCGCCCCCGCTTCACCGTCTGGTCCCCCTTAGCCCGGCAACGCAGGCGCGGCTGGAGCGCGGTGGCAATAATCTGCCCTTGCAATTTACCAGCTTTGTTGGCCGTGAGCAGGAGCTTGCCGAACTGCGCCAACTGCTGAACAGCACGCGGCTGCTGACCATCACTGGCGCGGGTGGGATGGGCAAGACCCGCCTGGCAACCGAACTGGCCTTCAGCCTGCTTGATGACTATGCCGATGGCTGCTGGTTGGTCAGTCTCGCGCCCCTCAATGATGGCAGCCTGGTAATCAAGGCAACCGCTCAGGCGCTGGGCATCCGCGAGGAGAGCGGTCGCCCCCTCCTCGATACGCTCAACGATTATCTGCGCCCGCGCAAGCTGCTGCTCGTGCTTGACAACTGCGAACACCTGCTATCCGCCTGCGTCGAACTGAGCAAGGCGCTACTCTCCGTCTGCCCTGGCCTGCACGTTCTTGCTACCAGTCGTGAGCCGCTCGGCATCGCGGGCGAGACCGATTGGCGGCTGCCCGCCCTCGATTGGCCTCCACCAAACCAGCAGCTATCGCTTGCCGCCGCCCAGGAATATGCCGCAGTGCGCCTGTTTATGGCGCGGTCGCGGGCGGCCCAGCCTCGCTTCGCCCTGAACACCAAAAACGTGGCTACCGTGGCGCAGATTTGCCAGCAACTTGATGGCATCCCACTGGCAATTGAATTGGCCGCCGCGCTGGTCAAAGCCTTGTCGGTGGAGCAGATTGCCCGCCGCCTCGATGACCGCTTCCGCCTGCTGCGTAGCAGCGACCCCACCGCGCCAACCCGCCAGCAAACCTTGCGTGCCTCGCTAGAGTGGAGCTACGACCTGCTCACTGAGGCCGAGCGCACGCTTTTCCGTCGTCTCGCCGTCTTTGCTGGTGGCTGGAACCTCGAAGCCGCCGAAGTCATCTGCGCCTACCCTGAACCTAGCGAACATAATCTGCAATCTGAAATCTACAATCTGCAATCAAATGATGTGCTGGCTGGCCATGTACAACTGGTAAACAAGTCGCTGGTGCAGATGAACGAACAGGATGGCGCGCTACGCTACACTATGCTGGAGACGGTACTACAGTTTGCTGCTGAGAGGCTGGTGAACAGCGGCGAAGAAGAGGAGTTGCGCCAACGCCACGCCAGCCTCTATCTTGCTCTGGCCGAGCAGGCTGAGCCGGAGTTGCGCGGCGCACAGCAAGTCGCGTGGCTGGCGCGGCTGGAGTGCGAACACGACAACATCCGTGCGGCGTTGGGCCAGTTGATGAACCATGAGCCGGAGGCGGCGCTGCGGTTGGCCGGGGCGCAGTGGCAGTTCTGGATGTTGCGCGGTCACATCAGTGAGGGACGCAGGTGGCTGGAGGCGGCGCTGGCGCAAAGTGGTGTTGGCGCCCCCATCGCCCGCGCCAAAGCCCTTCATGGCGCGGCAGTGATGACCTTCGAGCAGGGAGACATTGCCACGGCGCGGGCGCTGCACGAAGCGAACCTGGCAATTCTCCGCGAGTTGCAGGACGAAAGGGGGATCGCGGAAACCCTTTTCGACCTGGGCCTCGTGCTGTTCTATCAGGACGATTATCAGGCCTCTGGCTCACGCTTTGAACAGTCCATCGCCCTTGAGCGCAAGTTGGGCGACCGCTGGGGCACGGCAATGGGTCTTAGCCGACTCAGCACCGTTGCTTACGTCCTGGGTGATCATGCGGCTGCAAGTGTATATGTCGAGGAGAGCATGGCAATCGCCCGCGAACTGGGCGAAAAGTCGCTCCTCGCTCAACTACTTATGTTCAAGGGAGAACGCGCGCGCCCAGAAGGTGACTACGCGACTGCGCAGGCGGCGCTGGAAGAGTGCTTGACCATCAGCCGGGCGCTGGGCGATAAGGTGTGGACGGCAGCTGCCCTTGCCGCGCTGGGTCGGGTTGCCAGGGACAGGGGGGACTGCCGCACCGCCCACAATCTCTTTAGCGAGGCCATCAGGATTCAACAGGAGACTGAAGAAAAGGTCTGGGTTGCCCCCTACCTGGACGATATCGCCTCGTTGGCGGTCGCTCATGGGCAGATCCGACAGGCAGTTCGCTTGCTGGGGGCAGGCACCGCATTGCGCGAGGCGTTGGGTACCCAACGAAAGCCCTTTGAGCGTGACGGTTACGAACGCAGTGTAGCAGCGGCACGAGCGCAGCTCAGAGATGCAGAGTTCGAGGCCGCCTGGGCTGAAGGGCGCAGGATGAGTGTGGAACAGGCGATTGATGATGCCCTCAGTGTGCCTGTTCCCAGTGATACCACTGTGTCATACCAGCAGTAACACCAATTCGCCACGCAGATGCAGCGTTTCCGTAGGGGCGCAGATTTATCGCGCCCATCCGTTTTACACCAGCACCATAGCCAATTGGTATAACACCAATTCACCGCGCAGATGCAGTATTTCCGTAGGAGCGCACGTCAGTGCGCCCTGGCCCCAATTTAGCGCACCCCCTCACCCAGCCCTCTCCCCGCAGAGGGCTTTTTGTTGCCCCGCACACAAAGGCACACAAAATGGCACACAAAACAGCACACAAAAACCCATTCCCATTTCCACCAATTGCCAGGATAATTATACATACGCGCGGCGGAGCGCCGCCCACACCCTACCAATCCACCCCCACCTGGGGCGGATAGCGAAAGTCTTGAAAGGAGACTAGAAATGAAAGCTACACGACTAACCTACGCGGTTGCCATCCTGCTTGCTATGCTGCTAATGGCCGCCAACGTCCAGCGCAGCAGCGCCGCCCCCACCAAGCAGAGCGGCCCCACCACCTGGACAGTGCTGGTGGGGGCCGAGGCCGAGGTGCAGCAGACCGACAAGGGTGCGGTGGGCGCATGGCAGTTCATGCGCTTCTACCCCGACAACCTCACCATCAACGAGGGTGACACCATTGACTTCAAGCTCAACTCTGCTGAGTTTCACAACGTGATGTTGTTCGCCCCCGGCCAGCAGCCGCCCCAGAGCATCATCCCCGAAGGTGGTGGCAGCCATCGGATGCTGGCTAACGCAGCCACCTTCCTGCCCCAGGGAGGAAACAGCTACGACGGCAGCGCCACGGTCGGTAGCGGCCAGATGGTGCGCGGGCCGCAGGGATTGCAAGATTACAAGCTCACCTTCCCCAAGGCGGGCAGCTATCAGTATCTCTGCTCCATCCACTCTGGGGTCAACCCTGCCAACGGGCAAATCATGGGCATGGTGGGCAAGCTGACGGTGCAGGCGGCGGGCAGCGCCTATCCCCAGACCCAGCAGCAGATCGACGCTGCCGCCCAGGCGGCAATTCAGGCTGATGCTGCCGAGGCGGCCAAGTCGGATGCCGAGGCCCAGAAAGTCGCCACCCACCCTGGGCCGAACGGCAGTACCATCTACAGCGTGAACATGGGCTACACCGCGATGAACGGAATGGCCGACTGGATGCGCTTCTCGCAGCCCGACATCCAGATACATCAAGGCGATACCATCGAGTGGATGCAGAAGGCGGCGATGGCGCCGCATACCGTCACCTTCGTCTCCGGTGGCAAGGAACCCGACTTCATCCAGCCCGAGCCGCAGCCCGCTGGCCCGCCCAAGCTGGTGATTAACCCGCAAGTGGCCCTCCCCGCCGGTGGTAAAACCTACAGTGGCAGCGGCTACTTCAACTCTGGCATCATCGAGGGCACGATGAACCCTGCCCCCGGTTCGCGTACCTACTCCCTGATCTTCGCCAAGCCGGGCCGCTACGAGTACATCTGCGTCATCCACGACCAGGAAGGGATGAGCGGCTACGTCACCGTGCTGGCCGCGCAAACCAGTGGCGGTCAATCGAGCGGCAGCCAGCCGATGATGCCCCAGACCGGCAGCGGCACACTTGACAACGTTGGCACCTGGGGGCTGATTGCTGGCACATTCACCCTCGCTGGCGGGCTGCTGCTCCTCGCGCTGCGGCTGCGCCAGCGCCGACCGACAACCAGCCGCTAACACCTGACTATAGGACAAACCGGGCGCATCAGCTTACGGCAATGCACCCGGTTCGTCCTGTAATCAGCCTACCCTTCTAGTACGTAGGGTGAAAATATGCTAAAAGTAGGATGTCAAGGCTCCCTCTAGTCAAACGAAAGGAATATCTAATGAACCCCAAACGTATCGTTTCGGCCATCATCCTCGTGCTGCTGCTCGGCTTGTTGCTCGGCATTACCGGGCAAGCCAACGCGCAGCCACACTCAGCGGCAAACGCCGCCACCAGCAGCGCCAACCCCGCCGCCCCCGCCCTCTGCAACCCAATCGGCTTCAGCAACGCCACCAGCTACCCGGCAGGCAGCGGCCCCTCCTCGGTAGCGGTGGGCGACTTCAACCACGATGGCAAGCCTGACCTGGCGACCGCGAATTATAGCTCGAACAACGTGTCGGCGCTACTGGGTAATGGCAACGGCACTTTCCAGACCGCTGCCAACTTCAGCGTGGGCAGCCAGCCCTTCTCGGTGGCGGTAGGCGACTTCA
>QHBQ01000095.1 GCA_003243865.1 Candidatus Chloroheliales bacterium
TCTGCCTTCCTCACCGTGCCGAACGGCAACCACTACATCCTGAACCTGGACGATAGGCGGCTGTACGGTCTCGCCAACCTGCCCTCTGGCGGCCATTGTAGCGTGCGCTTCTCCACCTTCAGCCCCGACGGTCAACACCTTTTGCTCGGCGGGGTGATCTTCTACTCGGCGCTGTCGCCCTCGTCGGAGGGGCCGCGCTACGANTGGATTGCGGTCAGCGACCTGAACGGCAAGCTGAACAACGTCACCACCTTCACCGGCTCNATTGANGGCGGCGGNTTCCTCAATTCTGATACNGNCTACTACTATCGTAGCTACGGCAANAGCGGCCCAGGCAACAACAGCGAGGTGGTAGTCACACCCATCAGCAGCCTGGCNACGGCNNCNNCANTGCNGGGCTTCAACCTTCAGGCGGCAGGCGATTGGACGCCATATCCCCTTAGCNGGACAGACAACCATATGCTGGTACTGGCTGGGCAGATGGGCAACTCAGTGGGAGTTTATGCGGTTGACGCTGGGGTAACAAGCAAACTGCCGCCTGATAAGCAGGTGCCAGCTGGCAATAACAATATTTACTACATTGGTACCGACAACATCGGCACTAACGGCAGTGTCTCATCGCTAGCTCCTAATGCCACCAGCGTCTGGTCGCTGAAGTCGGAGCAAGTCACCCCGGCGGGGTTCCCATGATGAGATTATAGACTAAAGATTAAAGAAGACCCGTGTTTCATCTTTAATCTCTAATCTTTAGCCTATAATCTGCTATTTCCAGGTATCCACCCGCTGCTCGGGCGGGACCCAGTCAATGCGGTGGCCGACCAGTTCGGGCGCAACTTCCAGCAGGCTCTCGGCCATAACCACAGCAGAGATGGCGAAGGTGACGAAGATGGGTAGGATCGGCACGATCGAAAGCCCCAGCAGCAGCAGGGCGAATAGGGAGATGACCAGGTTGTAGCCGGAGAAGCGGAAGGTGAGAATGGCGGCATTCTTCAGTGTGCCGCAAAAGCCGACATCGGGCCGCGCCGCGAAGTGCGCCCAGCAGTAGCCGAGGAACTGCATCCAGATGACCAGCAGGTAGAAGGCGGTCCAGGTGATGAGGCTATCGAGGCGCAGCAGCCCACCATTGAGCAGCAGCACATAGTAGAACAGGTCGAAACCCACGAAGGCGCTGCCCAGCAGAGTGAGCAGGCCCAGTGGTAGGCTGCGGATGAAAGAGCTACGGAAGGCGGCGAAGAACTCGCGCACCGAGGTACCCTCGTGCCGCGCCGTCTGCCACCCCACCGTGAACAACGCGGCGGTCGCCGCTGGCGCGGTTATTACCGGAAACAGCAGCAGCAGCCAAAGGAAGTTCGCCAGCGATAGCACATATAGCTCGCCCCACCAGTCGGCGAGGGTGCGGGCAATCGCTCGCAGCGAGGTGGGTAGTCGCTCAAGCATGGTCAGGCATGAGGCATGAGGCATGAGGCATGAGTGACATGACGCAAGTTCTAGACCACAGGTCACGATGGGTATAGATGCGCTTCAGCATTACCCCTCACCCCAACCCTCTCCCCTTGCGGGAGAGGGAGTCTAGCCCTACCCCTTCACTCCCGCGTAGGTCGAGCCTTGCACGAAGTAGCGAGAGAAGAAGATAAAGATCAGCACCGCTGGCACCGTATTAAACATCGAGGCAGCCAGAATCAAGTTGATGTTGCCGGTGTACGCCCCCTTCAAGAAGGAGAGGCCGACAGTGAGTGGGAACATCTCCTGGGTGTTGAGTAGCACCAGCTCGTTCTGGAACGAGTTCCACGCGCCCTGGAACTCCAGGATCGCCAGGGTCGCCAGCGCGGGGCGCGCCAGCGGCAGGATCACCCGCCAGTAGGTGGTGAATAGACTGGCCCCGTCAATTGCCGCGGCCTCCTCCAAATCTTTAGGGATGGCTCGGAAGAACTGGGTGAGCAGGAAGATGCCGGTCGCGCCGACCGCGCCGGGGATGATGATCGCCAGATAGTTGTTAACCAGCCCAAACTTGTTAAGGATGAGGTACTTGGGGATAAGCAGCACCACGCCCGGGATCATCAGCGTCGCCACGATAATGGTCAGCACGATCTTCTGGCCGGGGAACTTGAGGCGGGCAAAGGCGAACGCTGCCAGTGAGCAAAGGAACAGCTGTAGCACCACGTGCGTACCCGCCAGGAAGACGCTATTAAGCAACCAGCGAGGAAACAGCGAGTTGCCGTTCTGATCGGTAATCAGATTCCAGACCTGGCTGTAGTTCTCGGGGTGCCACTGCGAGGGGAGGAAGGTTGGCGGCCAGGCCAGCACTTCGGCGCCAGTCTTGAACGAGCCGAGGAAGGCGAGGATGAACGGCCCCAGCAGGATAAGCGTCATAATCGCCAGCAGCAGGTAGCGGATAAGGCCCAGGATAATTCCCCCCAGCCCAGGGCCGCTCTGGCGGCGTTGCTCAACCGCAGCAGCGGGCATCGGTTGGACTCTAGCTTCAGTTGCCATTGCAGTTACTCCTTTCGGTTGAGTTAGGCGGTTGCATCCTTGTCCAGGAATCGGCGTTGCACCAGGAAGAACAAGAAGATGATGATAAACAGGATGAAGCCGATCGCTGCCGAGCGGGCCAGATGGTTGTCCTTGAAAGCTTCGTGGTAGATTAGATAGGCAACCGTGGTGGTCGCACCGAGCGGGCCGCCCTCGTTGGTCATCAGGTAAACCTGATCGAACACTTGAAGCGTGCCAATCGTGCCTAGCACGGTTACGAGGAAGATGATCGGGCGAAGCAGCGGCAGGGTAATGCTCCAGAAGGTGCGGGTCGTACTCGCGCCGTCAAGCTTGGCCGCCTCGTATACCTCAGGGGGAATGTCTTGCAGGGCGGCGAGGAACATCACCATGAAGGTTGGCACGGTGGTAAAGATGTTCATCGCCATAATCGAGGGGAGCGCGGTGCTGGTATCGTCAAGGAAGGCGATGGTCTGGTAGTGGACGCCAAATAGCGCGCCGACGGTATGTTCACTTACCCAAGTAATCACCGCGTTGATGATCCCCTGCTGCTTGTACATCCAGAAGAAAATCAGGGAGATCACCACCGAGGCGGTAACGCTGGGGAGGTACCAGGTGACGCGGAAGAAGTTGCGGAATCTGATCTTGCTGTTGAGGATGACTGCGAAGATGATCGCCAGCCAGGTTTGGAAGAAGACTACCACTACCGAAAAGATCAGGGTATTCCCCAGCGCCTTGTAGAACAGATTGTCGAGGATGCCGCTCTTTGGAATGTTCAACACCTTACCATAGGTATCGAAGCCGACGAACTTGGGCTGATTGAAGAGGCCGAGGTCGGTAAAGCTGATGACGAAGGCGTAGATCATCGCCCCAAAGGTGAATAGTCCGAAGATGATCAGGGTAGGGGTGATGAACAGCCAGCCAGTGAGCGACTCTCTGGCCTTGCGGCTCATGCCAGTGCGTGGTGGAGGGGCAACCTGGATAGCCATACCTACCTCCTTATGCTAGCAGGTTGCCAGTTGGAAATGGGTCGGAACCCGCTCCCAACTGGCATTGGACGAACTATTTACTGGTTGGCGATTGCCTTATTGATGCCGTCGTCCATCATCTTGAGCGCACCCTGGGGGTCGGTCTTGCCGAGGAACAGGGC
>QHBQ01000480.1:0-1823 GCA_003243865.1 Candidatus Chloroheliales bacterium
TCGCCCTGGCCTTGCTCAACCTGGCTAGCGTGGCCCGCTTCCAGGGGAACTACCCCAGAGCCAATGAATTGTTCAGCGAGTGTCTGCCGCTTATGCGTCAGGTAGGCGATCGCAACGGCCTCGCCCAAACGCTCGCTGGCCTGGCTAACGTCGCCTATCAGCAGGGTAATCTGGCTCATGCTGCCGCGCTGCACAAGGAGAGCCTGATTATATCCCAGGAGTTGGATTACAAGCTGGGAGAGGCGTCCGCCCTTGAAGGGCTGGCCAGCGTCGCCACCGCCCAGGAGCAGCCAGAGCGGGGGGCGCGGCTATTCGGCGCAGCGGCAGCCCTGCGCGATGCGATCAAGGCCCCCCTCCACCCCACCGACCGCAGTGAACACGAGCGTGGGGTCATGCTTCTGCGCCAGCGCCTGGGCGAGGCCGTGTTCAGCCGCCTATGGGCGGAGGGCCAGGCGCTGGCGCTTTCCGCCGCCATCGAGTACGCCCTCAGCGGCAGGGTTCTGGATTCCGCTTCATCCCCCTCCCGTTAGAACGCCGGTGGTAATCCCGCTGAGGTGATGTACTTCCCCACCCAGCCTCCTCCTTTGGGGAGGGGTATACTACTTTACCGTCACTCCAGCGCACAAACCGCACAAACCGCACCAGATTCCGCACAATATTCCGCACAAAACCTCTTTCCTTCTCTGCCTATCGCCACGATAATGTAAGTATCTCTTCGCGACAGTTGTCGGCCCACCACGGTGATGAGCTTGTCGCGGCGAGCGGAACACTGCTGCCCGCAGTGAGCGGATAGGAAAGGAAAAGATCGTGAAACACAATCACTTCATCAGCCTCGTCGCCCTGATGCTCCTGCTGGCCTTGAGCCAGGGTATGAGCGCAGGCGCACCAATCGTGCCCACCCAGCGGGGTTCGCAATTGTCTGCGCCCCTCGCCCCCAGCAACAATGCGCCACACGCCGCGCCTGCCAGCGGGGTGAGCTTTGCTCCCCATGTTGATTACTCAGTCGGCAACCAACCCTACTCAGTGGCAGTAGGCGACCTCAACCACGATGGCAAGCCCGACCTGGTAACCGCAAACTTCGCTGATAGTACCGCATCAGTGCGGCTCGGCAACGGCATCGGCGGCTTTGGCCCAGAGGGTCATTACACCGTCGGCAGCGGCCCCGAATCAGTGGCGTTGGGTGGCTTTGACGGCACCGGCAACGCCGACCTGGTGACCGCGAACTATGGTGACAATAGCGCATCGGTGCGACTCGGCGATGGCGCGGGCGGCTTTGGCGCGGAGAGTCATTACGCAGTTGGCGGCCATCCTGAGGCAGTAGTGGTAGGCAGCTTCAATGGCGACGATGACCTTGCGACCGCAAACTACGATGACAATAGCGTATCGGTGCGGCTCGGTGACGGTGGTGGTAGCTTTGGCGCGGAGAGTCACTACGCGGTTGGTAACCGGCCTATATCAGTGGCGGCCGGTGACTTCAATGGCGACGGCAAGCTCGACCTGTTGAGCGCGAACTACGGTGGCGGTAGCGTATCGCTGCTATTGGGCAACGGCGCAGGCAGCTTCGGCGCTTCCGCTAGTTACGTGGTCGGTACCCACCCCTACTCAGTGGCGGTGGGTGACTTCAATGGCGATGGCAAGCTCGACCTGGTGACTGCGAACCAACCTGACGCTACCGTAACGGTGCTGCTCGGCAACGGCGCGGGCGGCTTTGGCGTGGCGATTCCTTACACCGTGGGCGCTGCTCCCTACTCGGTGGCGGTGGGCGACTTCAACGGTGACGGCTACCCCGACCTCGCGGTGGCGAACTACGATGGTACCGTATC
>QHBQ01000480.1:1925-11319 GCA_003243865.1 Candidatus Chloroheliales bacterium
CGACTTCAACGGCGATGGCAAGCTTGACCTGGTGACCGCGAACTACGGTGGCGGTAACGTATCGGTGCTGCTCAACACCACCGCGTTGCCGCCCACTCCCACCGATTGCGCCAACCCGTTCGTAGATGTGAGCGGCAATATCTTCTATCCCGCCATTCATTACCTGTACTGCCGCAGCGTGGTCAACGGCACTGACGCCACCCACTTCAGCCCCTCCGCCACTTCCACCCGCGCCCAGTTTGCCAAAGTGGTGGTACTCGGCTTTGGCACGCCCTTCTACACCCCCAGCACCCCTGACTTCACCGATGTGCCACCCGGCTTCTACGCCTACCTCTTCATCGAGAGCGGTTTCCACGCCGGTATCCTCAGCGGCTTTGATGCGAACAGTTGCACCGCGCACGGCGCTACCTACCCCTGCTACCTACCCAACATCCCCATTACCCGCGGGCAGCTTACCAAGCTGGTGGTCAACGCCGCCCACTATGCACCGTTCACCCCCACTGGCGGCAATCCCACCTTCAGCGATGTGCCAGCCTCAAACGTCTTCTTCGTCAGCATCGAGACCGCCCACAACAAGGGCATCATCAACGGCTATCCGGGCGGGGTGTTCCTGCCCAACCAGGCCATCCAGCGTGACCAGATGTGCCAGATTGTTTACAAGGGCGTGACCACGCCGTTACGATTGCAGATTGTAGATTGTAGATTGTAGATTGTAGATTAACAACAACGAGAGACGCATCCCCATGCGCCCTATCCAGAAAGGCTTAAACAAAGTGAAAACCAGAAAGATGATATCCGCCCTGCTGTTTGCCATGTTCATCAGCCTCCTGCTGCTACCCGGTCAGAGCGCCAGCGCTGGCTCACCGCCTAATAAGCAAACCCCCAGCACTACCGCAGACTTTGAGGATGTGCCAACCAGCTACCTGTTTTATAGCTTTATCCACAATTTGTATGTTGATGGTATTATCGCAGGCTATCCCTGCGGCACCCCACCCGCAGGGCCATGCGGCACTCCGCCGCTGCCTTACTACTTGCCTGGAACCAACGTCACGCGGGCGCAGATGAGCAAGTATGCCGACCTCAGCCGCCGCAACATCGCCGATGCCGCCGGACGGTCTCTGTCGGTGGAAAGCGTCTACACCGGCTCTACCTTCCACAATGGCGTAATCAATGCCATCAACGACAATCTGAGCGCGGGTAACACCGCTGCCATCTTTGCCCGTGGTCCTGTCGGTATTTGGGCCACTGCGGCCCCCGCCGGCACCATCATAGGTACTGCAGGCCTGTTCTATGACTATGGCGGGAGCAGCGGCGCGCAGTATGGTATAGATGCTGGCACCGCACAGGGCATCGGTATTCGCGGTTCGTCTGCTGGTACTACCAGCAGCCAGCTGAGTATCGGCGTAGAAGGCAGCAGTTCAGCAGCCAGCGGCATCGGGGTGCTAGGCCTGGCCCCGATGACGACGGACGGAAGCGCAGGCGGAAATTTCGCTGGGCGTTCCGGTGTAACTGCTAATGGCAATGGCGCAACCACTGGCTCTTCCAGCGATGGGCTTGATGTCGGTGGCAGTGGCGGCACTTCTTACGCCATTTTCTCCAGCCAGCCAACCGGCAACAGCAACTATACGCTCTATGGCTCTGCCCAAGTTCACGGCACTAACATCAGCGGGCAAAGCTATCAGGTGGAAGTCCGCTATCACGGCGTTGCGCCAGCACAGCTCGGCGCTGTCCTCGCCCTAGACGGCCACGACGAGATGATGGATGGCAGCAACGTCATTGGCGTAGTCGAGGCTGATGCGACCAACGCCGTCGCCGCAATCGGGGTGCTGAGTTTCCGCCTGGGCAGCGCCCCGGTGAACAATAGCGACAAGACCTTCATTGATAGCGCCGCCAGTAGCATCAAGGCAGGCGACCGCGCTTATGTCACCATTGTGGGCGAGACGCGGATGAAGTTCAACAGTACGGCGAGCATCGGCAGCCGGGTGGTGCTGGGCAGCGATGGCCACGTCAACATTGCCAGCAAAGGCAACGCAATCAACAACAGTAATGTCACCGTCGTCGGCAAGGTCGCCAGCGCAGCGGACAAGGATGGCTACGTCACCGTGTTCGTCAACCTCAAGTAAGCATAAGGCAGTGGGGCGCATCTCGATGCGCCCCCACCCAGAAAAGGAACAAACCAAGTGAAAACCCGAAAGATGCTACCAACCCTGCTGTTCGCCATGCTCATCAGCATCACCCTGTTCGGCTGCGATAGCGGCGGCAACGCTGGCAGCGCCAGCAGCGGCTTGCCCAGCCAGCCAACCACCGCATCGAATAGTAGCGCCACCAGCAGCGATAACCGCGCTACCATCACGCCAGATGCCAACAGCGCAAGTGGCAACCAGCCAACACCCGCCGTCAGTGGTGCTGGCGACATCAAGCTCGTCGTGACCAAATACAATGTCGTGCCGAGACCCAACGTGGGCGGCGTTACCAGCTACTTCGGCATCGTGAAGAACGAGGGCAATGCCCCCGTCTATCAGATTATCATCAACCTGGTGGACGACAGCGGTACAGCAGTCGAGAGTGCGGTTGCAAGCTACCTGGATTACACGATTCTAGCTGCGGGCCAGAGCGCTGGCTTCGGCATTTTGTACATGGGTGACGACATCAAGCATCCCCAGTTCAAGGCAACCGCCGACCCGGTAGCAAGTAGTAACCTGCAACCCGCCCAACTCAGCGTTGTCAGCCACCAGGCCAGTGTGGGCGCGGCCGGGCTTACTAACGTCACGGGCGAGGTCAGGAACGACAGCGACCACCGCGCCAGCGAGTGGATAGTCAACGTCATCGGTTACGACGATAGCGGCAACATCGTAGGGGTGGGCGACGGCAATGGCACCAACGGTAATGCCGATCCGCTGGCGGCGCACAGCAATGTGCAATTTCTAGTACGCCTACATCCACCAAATATCAAGCCAGCGAAGTACGATTTGTACGCCTCTGGCTTCCAGAATCCCTTGCCTTAATCAGTCGAAAGGTTAAAGGTTAAAGTAGATTAACAACAAAGTGGGGCGCTCATCAGTGCGCCCCACCCAAAAAAGGAGCAACCAAAGTGAAAACCAGAAAGATGCTACCCACCCTGCTATTCGCCATGCTCATCAGCATTACCCTGTTTGGCTGCGATAGCGGGGGTAGCGCAAGCAGCCCCAGCAGCACGGCCAGCCAATCTACCACTGTCACCGCGAGCCAACCCAACACCTCTACCGCAACCAATCCGCCGCCCGGCGGTGGTCGCAGCGCCAGCCCAAGCCCCACCGTGAGCAACCCACCACCCGGCGGTAGCAGTGCCAGCCCCACCGCTGGCAGCGCGAGCAGCGGGGGTAATGTCAAGCTGACCGTAATCATATACGTTGCTACCAACAACAACCCCGGCACCAGCACTGAGTACCTCGGCATTCTGAAGAACGATGGCAACGTTGCCGCCGTTCAACCGATGCTGCAAGTGGTGGACGATAGCGGCCATACGCAAGACATACCAACCACAAATGGGCTGGAGAATGCGATTCTGCAGCCCGGCCAGAGCGCGGGTTTCAATCTTATATACTTTGGCGCGGATATAAAGCATCCTCAGTTCAAGGCCAGCGGCTTTGCGATTCCCCCAGGTGCCGCCCAGCCCGCGAAACTCAGCATCGTCAGCAGCCAGTTCGTAACCTCGGCCAACGGCGCGCAGGCAGTGGAGGGCGAGGTGAAGAACGATAGCGACCACTCTGCCACTTACTGGATGATTAACGTCATCTTCTACGACAGTAGTGGCAAGATTGTGGATGTGAACGATGCCAGTAACGTTAATGCGGGGGCGGGGGGCGCGGCGCTCAAGCTCGAAGCGCATAGCACCTCGAAGTTCCATATAGACGTGACCGACGCATTCGCCGCTGCCAGCAGCGCCTCCGGGGTCAAAGCCACCAGGTACGACCTGTTCGTTTCCGGCTTCCAGGATCCGTGACGCTGAGGTCTATACCTACCAGGTAAGGCCAGATTTATCGTAGGGGCGGGCGGTGGCCCGCCCTGCTCCCCAAAGTAGTTAGAAAGGCAAAACAAAGTGAACAATCGCCCAGTATCCCGCTGGCTGGCAGATACAATCGCCGTTATGCTGGTTCTAAGCATCATCTCCACGCTGAGTGCGGCTCAGGCCGCCCCGACTATGCAAGCAGCACCCTCTTCTGCCGTCAGCGGCAGGCCAGCGCAGCAACATACAGCGCAGCCCTCGTCTCCGAGTAAGCCAGGTAACGTTCAGGTCGCCACCACGGTGAGCTTCACCACTCATGTTGACTACGCGGTTGGCACATCTCCTCAATCAATAGCCGTGGCTGACCTCGACTACGATGGCAAGCCCGACTTCCTGACCGCGAACGCTAATGACAATACTGTATCAGTGCGGCATGGTGTTGGCAGCGGTGTCTTTGGCGCGGAGAGTATCTATTCAGTCGGCAACGCCCCCGTATCAGTGGCGCTGGGCGATTTCGACCAGGATGGCTACGCCGACCTGGTGACCGCGAACCGCTCTGCTAGCAACGTATCGGTACGGCTCGGCGACGGCAGCGGTGGCTTCGGCGCGGAGAGTCGTTACCCGGCTGGCCCTGGCCCATTCGCAGTAGCAGTAGGTGACTTCAATGGCAACGATGACATCGTGACTGCGAACTTCTATAGCAATAGCGTAACCGTGCTGCTCGGTAGCGGTGGTGGTAGCTTCAGTCCGCCAGTCAGCTATCCCATCGGCGGCGGCCCCCAATCAGTGGCAGTAGGATACTTCAATAATGATGCCAATGCCGACCTCGTGGCTGCGAATTCCCCCGCCAATACTATATCAGTGCTGCTTGGCGACGGCAGCGGCGGCTTCGGCCCCAATAACGAATTCCCAGTGGGGAGCTATCCCGCGGCGGTAGCGGTGGGTGACTTCAATGGCGATGGCAAGTCCGACCTCGTGACTGCGAATCTCAATGACGGCACCGTATCCGTGCTGTTCGGCACCGGCAATGGCGGCTTCGGCGCGGCGAGCAACTTCGCGGTGGGCAATCATCCTCAGTCAGTAGCGGTGGGTGACTTCAATGGCGACGGCAAGCTCGACCTCGTGACTGCGAACTTCGGTGACAATACAGTATCGGTGCTGCTCGGCGACGGCATAGGCCACTTTGGCACGGCGAACAACTTCGCGGTGGGCGCTTTGCCTATTTCAGTGGCAGTGGCCGACTTCAACAACGATGGCAAGCCCGATCTGGCAACCGCGAACTACGGCAGTGGTAACGTATCGGTGCTGCTCAACATCAGTGCGCCGCCAGCCACTCCCACTATCACTCCAACTGCCATCACCACACCCGCGCCAACCAACACCCCCGGCGGGCCCACCCCCACCGATTGCGCCAACCCGTTCGTGGATGTGAGCGGCAATATCTTCTATCCCGCCATCCACTACCTCTACTGTCGCAGCGTGGTCAACGGCACCGATGCCACCCACTTCAGCCCGCATGGTAGCTCCACCCGCGCCCAGTTCGCTAAAGTGGTGGTACTCGGCTTCGGCACTCCTTCCTATACGCCCGCCAGCCCGGACTTCACCGATGTGCCGCCCAGCTTCTACGCCTACCTCTTCATCGAGAGCGGCTTCCATGCGGGCATCCTCAGCGGCTTCGATGCGGCCGGTTGCACATCGCACGGGGCCACCTACCCTTGCTACCTACCCAACCTGCCGATTACTCGCGCCCAGCTTACCAAGCTGGTGGTCAACGCCGCACATTATCCGCTCTACACTCCTACTGGCGGCAACCCAACCTTCAGCGATGTGCCACCCTCTAATGTCTTCTTCGCCAGCATCGAGACCGCCCACAACAAGGGCATCATCAACGGCTATCCTGGTGGGGTCTTCCTGCCCAACCAGGCCATCCAGCGCGACCAGATGTGCCAAATCGTCTACAAGGGCGTGACTACTCCGTAGCCGATTGCAGATTGTAGATTAACAACAACGAGGGCGCACCCAGGCGCGCCCTCACCCAGAAAGGCAAAACAAAGTGAACAATCGCCCAGTATCCCGCTGGCTGGCAGGCGCAATCGCCATCGTGCTGGTTCTCAGCTTCATCTCGACTCTCAATGCCGCTCAGGCCACCCCAACCATGCAAGCAGCACACTCGACTTCTAGCAGCAGGCCAGCGCAGCAACAAGCAGCCCTGCCCGCAAAACCAGACAAGGCGGAGACTGCTCAGACCGTTAGTGGTCTGAGCCAATCTACCAACCATGCCGCGCAACCCAACGCCTCCGGTGTCACCTATACTATCGCTGTTTATATGGCTACACCCATCTCTGGTACCACCGACATCGGCAATCATTGCGACGATTGCACCACCCTTATAACCTTCCCTTTCCCGGTTACCTTCTACGGTGCGCCGCGTACCATCGCCTACGTTTCCTCCAACGGCAACCTGCAATTCAGCTCCAACAACTCAGCGTACACCAACACCTGTCTGCCCAACGTCGGTTTCAGCGATGCCATCTATCTCTACTGGGATGACCTGATTACCACCACCTTCTATCCCAGTGCGGGGATTTACACCGCCACCGTAGGCAGCGCCCCCAACCGCCAGTACGTCATCGAGTGGCGGGCTTATCAGGCTCAAAGCGAACTTTTCACCGACGAGGAGATAATCTTCTCCGAAAGCTCCACCACCATCATGGTTGCATACGGTAACAATCCTGACCGAGGTATTAGCGCGACTGCTGGCGTGCAGGAGGGTGACGGTAGCGGCCTCAACTCTCACACCACACTTAGCTGCAACAGCAACGGCCTAGAACCTACAATGGGTGTCTCCTATTTGCCCCAAGGTGGCCCCACCCCCACTCCAACCGCCAGCCCCACCCCGAACCCCTGCGCGGTGGGCTGGAGTGAGCAGGTGCCCTATCCCATCAATATCGACTCTCACGCAATAGCAGCGCAGGGGGGCAACCTCTACAGCTTCGGTGGGTATAGCGGCAGCAGCGTTGTGTCTAACACCTACAAGTATGATGGTAATATTTGGACCGCCCTTGCCCCCTTGCCCGGAGTTCGCTTTGCTGCCAGTGCGGTTAGCGATGGCGCTAATCTCTACATCCTCAACGGAGGTATCATTGGCGCTCGCACCGCCGTTCTCTACCGCTACAACGTCGCTGCCAACACCTATACCTTGCTCGCCAATCCCCTCGAAGCAACGGAGTTGCAGACGGCAGCATACCTGAACGGCAAGATTTATCGCATCGGAGGGTATGGCGCGGGAGGCGCGTTGAGCAGCGTCGAGGTGTACGACATTGCCAGCAACATTTGGCTGACCGACACCAGCTACCCCACACCTACCTATGAAGCCACCGCAGTGACACTCGGCGGCTACATCTACGTCATGGGCGGAACTGATGGCAGCGGTAGCGCCACCGCTAAGACCTATCGCTTCAATCCCGCCACGCATAGCTGGGAGGACGGCGCAATATCCGATTTGCCTATCGCCCGCACTGGCGGAGTGGCTGGCGTCGTCAACGGGCAGATTGTGCTGGCTGGTGGCTATATGTCTGGTGGCCCCACTACCAGCAGCATCACCTGGGACCCGGCCACTAACTGGTCGAGCCTGCCCGACATGGTAGCTCCCCGCTACCATAGCGCAGGCGACACCCTCGGCAATGCGCTATTCGTAGTTGGTGGTGACGCTGGTTTTCGTTCACATAATGATAACCAACGCTACACCACCAACGGCTGCACCAGCCCCACCCCTCAACCCAGTAACACTCCCGGCGGGCCAACCAACACCCCCGCGCCAACCAACACGCCCGGTGGCCCGACTCCAACCGATTGCGCCAACCCATTCGTGGATGTGAGCGGCAACATCTTCTACCCTGCCATCCACTATCTCTACTGCCGCGGCGTGGTCAACGGCACCGACCCCACCCACTACTCACCCGCTGGCACCTCCACGCGCGGACAGTTCGCCAAGGTGGTGGTGCTCGGCTTTGGCACGCCGTTCTACACCCCTGGCACCCCTGACTTCACCGATGTGCCGCCCAACTACTTTGCCTATCTATACATTGAGAGCGGCTTCCATGCGGGCATCCTCAGCGGCTTCGACGCAGCCGGCTGCACCGCGCACGGCGCAACCTATCCTTGCTACCTACCCAACCTGCCGATTACTCGCGCCCAGCTAACCAAACTGGTGGTCAACGCCGCCCACTACCCGCCATTCACCCCCACTGGCGGCGGGCAGACCTTCAACGATGTGCCGAACACCAACATCTTCTACGTCAGCATCGAGACGGCGCACAACAAGGGTGTGATCAACGGCTACCCTGATGGCACCTTCAAGCCCAACAACAACATTCGCCGCGATGAGATGGCCCAAATCGTCTACAAGGGCGTGACCACGCCATAGTCACGCGTGATGAGGCATGGGTAGGGGCGCACTGGCTGGTACGCCCCTACTGTTTATTGCAGTTCTAAACGAGGGCTATTACATCTGGCAAATAAGCGCAGGCTGACTGGCCGCAATGGCAGCTGCCTGGTTCGGTTCTACCACCCCACTCTGTCGTGCCAGATCGGGTGCAGTTATCCGAGCCTGGCAGGGCGGTATTTGCAAGCAGGGTGAGCGCCACCCGCCGATGCACACCAAACCCAGCCTCACACTCCCGCTAATCTCTTAGCCCTCAGTATCATCAGCCCTCGAGGTTGTAGAACTCGCGCCGCCCCGTCTCCACTAGCGCGGCGCTGCGGGCAAACCAGGCGGCGAAGTCGGGGTCGGCGAATCTCTCTTTGAGAGTGCGCTCCCACTCGCCCAGATTCGCCACCTCGCTCTCGATGACGACGGTGAAGAAGGGGCCGCTGGCATCGGTGAGGATGCGGGTAGCGAAGCCTTTGCCGCCTTTCGCCTCTGCCATCGTCCGTATCTCCTTGAACAGAGCGACCGTCGCGTTGCTCTGCCCCCACTTGACCTGAAAGATGTCCCTAACGATCAGCATGGATGTTTCCTTTCTGTGTGCTTGTAAAGCTGCTAACGATGGGTGTAGACCCCTACGTACCGGGGTAGCTCTTGGCCCCCAGCACGCCCTTGAGCGCGGAGATCTCGCCGGTGCCGTTGTTAGTCAATAGACCCCACGCCTAAAGGCGGGGGCTTGTACCTAGAGCCCTTACGGGAACTGATACGATAGGCTGATTGACAGGCAGCCCGCCAGCGGCAGATGTACCACCACTGGCAAGGATGTACTTAGCGCGGATGTTGTAGCTGGCGTTCAAATCAGCATTTAGCTGATAGCCACACTGCTTACAGTGAAACACACTTTGAGAGGTACGGTTGTTGCGATGCTGGAATGCACAGCGGCTGCAAGTTTGCGAGGTATGGCGCGGGTCAATCAATTCAAC
>QHBQ01000184.1 GCA_003243865.1 Candidatus Chloroheliales bacterium
AGAGAAAGTTACCCTTGTCAGCCACCAGGGGGGGTTGGGGGGAGTATGTAGCGTTATGTACTCCCCCTCCCTGCCTCCCCCTTTGGGCAGGGGTTTGTTAGCCCCAAATTACGACGGCGATGGCAGTAACCGCCACATTCAGCACCGCCAGCGGCAGCAGGCGGGTCCAACCGAAGCGCATCAGCTTATCGTAGCGCATGCGTGGCAGGGTGGCCCGCAGCCAGATGAAGACGAACAGGCAAGCGATAACCTTAATCATAAACCAGATGAACGGTGGCAGCAGCGGCCCATTCCAGCCACCCAGAAACAGGGTAGTGGCAATTGCCGATACGGTAATCATGTTGATGTACTCGGCCATGAAGTACATGGTGAAGCGCAGCCCGCCATACTCGACATGGTAGCCAGCGACCAGCTCCTGCTCCGCCTCCGGCAGGTCGAACGGGGCGCGATTGGTCTCGGCCACGCCCGCGATGAGGTAGATAATCCCGCCGACGAGTTGCGGGATAATGAGCCACACGTACTTGCCCTGCCAGTCAACGATGCTGATGGTGCTGAGGCTGCCCGTGACCATAACCACGCCGAGGATAGCCAGGCCGAGGCTGAGTTCGTAGCTGATCATCTGCGCCGACGAGCGGATGCTGCCCAGCAGCGCGTACTTGTTGCCGCTCGACCAGCCGCCGAGGACGATGCCGTAGACGCCCAATGACGTGACCGACAGGATGTAGAGGATGCCGATGTTCACATCCGCCAGCCAGGGCTGCACCTTGTTGCCAAACAGGTCGAAGGCTGGCCCGACCGGGATGATGGCGAAGGCCAGGAAGGCGACCGCCGCGCTGATGGCAGGGGCAATCCAGTAGACACCGCGGTTCACCTCGCGCGGCGTTACCTGCTCCTTGAACAGCAGCTTGACCCCATCAGCGATCGGCTGGAACAGCCCGAACGGGCCGACACGGTTCGGCCCCAACCGCCCTTGCAGCCGCGCCACGGCCCGCCGTTCGAACCAGGTCATGTAGGCAAAGCCGGTGAGCAGAAACAAGATGATAAGGATGCTCTTGATGATGGCGGCGATAATCGTTTCCATAACAAGCGCACCAATCCGGCGAGAGTTTCAGCTTCATCGGCAGGTATTTCGCTAGCAAGCGGCGTGAGCGTGGCAGGCGGCAGCGGGCGGCGCAGCCCCTTCGTCCCCAATTTGCCCAGAGTTAGCCCGCTATAAAGCGGCACGGTCGTGGCAATCTCGGCGAAGACCTGCTCGTAGCTGTCGCTGCTGAAGCGCTGGTTCAGGCAGGCGGCCAGGGCGACGATGATGTCGAGGTGCGTTCTGGAGCCGGGCAACGGCTGGATGGCGGGGCGCAACCGCTGCACCCGCCCCTCGGTGCTGGTATATGTACCCGCCGCCTCGGCAAAGGTGGCGGCGGGCAGTACCACATCGGACCGCTTGGCCGTATCAGTTAGGAAGCTATCCTGCACCACCAGGAACTGGCAGCCAACTGGCACTGCCGCCTTGGTACCGACGATGTACATCGCCTGCGTGACGCCGCTGGTCTGGCTGTGACCCGCCCATGCCTGCGAATCGCCGTGCGGCACGAAGCGCAGCCGCGTTGCCTGCAACATCTCGCGCACGCCGACCTCGTTGGTGAAGTGTACCAGTGGGCCGGCCTTCGGCGGCTGCCCGTCGTGGGTAAGCTGGCTGACCAGATTACGTAGCGCAGCGATGCCAGCGGTAGGGTTGGCGGCCAGTATGTGTTCATCGTACCAAACCACAACATTCCTGGCGCTGGTTGCCAACTCGTGGCCCGCCGCTGTTTGCAGTGCTTCATCTATTCGGGATATGTCGAGTTCAATTGCATCAGCAGCGAACTCGTCGAGATCGGTGGCCTCATCGCGCAGCAACAGCAGCTTGACCCCGCCGCGCAGCGCCTTCTTCACCCGCAGGTCGAAGATAGGCTGGCGCTGGTAGGGGTTTGCGCCGATCAGGATGATCAGGTTCGCGCCGTCCAGGTCATTAAAGGTGGCGGAGTTCAGTTCGGGATAGTCGGCGGCGAGGGCAAAGTTGCCGTGTGACGCGGTGACGTTGCCGCTGTCCAGCACGGTGCGACAGAACTTGCCCAGCAAGTAGGCTTCCTCGTTGGTCAAAGTCGGCGCGGCGATGGTGGCAATTGCCGCCGCGCCATGGTTGTGCGCCACCTTCGCTAGCCCCTGCGCGGCGACGGCCAGCGCCTCGTCCCAACTGGCGGGTTGCAGTTCGCCGTTCTTACGCACCAACGGAGTAGTGAGCCGGTCGGGGCTATTGATGAAGCTATAGCCGTAGCGCCCGCGATCGCAGAGGAAGCCATCGTCAACATCGTCGTTCTCGCGGCTGCGGAAGCGCACCACCTCGCGGCCCAGCCGCACGTCGGCCTTGATGTTGCAGCCCACCGGGCAGTGCGGGCAAATCGTGCTGGTGGCGGTCAGTTCCCAGGGGCGGGCGCGGAAGCGGTAGTGTTTGCTGGTTAGTGCGCCCACCGGGCACATCTCCACCGTGTTGCCGCTGAAGATGCTGTCATAGGGCTGGTCAGGGAAGGTGCCGATCTCCATCTTCACCCCGCGCTCAATCATAATCAGCCCCGGCTCCTGCGCGTACTCCTCGCCGAAGCGGACGCAGCGCTGGCAGAGGATGCAGCGTTCGCGGTCAAGCACGATCTCGCGGCCAATGTCCACCGCCTTATCTTTGTGCGCCTTCTCCTCGACAAAGCGGCTCTGCCCCCGCCCGTAGGCAACCGCGAAATCCTGCAAGTCACACTCGCCGCCACGATCACAGATCGGGCAATCGAGCGGGTGATTGATGAGCAGGAACTCCATGACTCCGGCCCGTGCCTCGCTCACCACTTGATTGCGGCTATGCACTACCATAGCTTCTGTCACCGGCGTGGTGCAGGCGGTAGTCAGGCGCGGCTGGCCCTCCACCTGCACGATGCAGATGCGGCACGCGCCCAGCGGCTTCATCTTGGGATGGTAGCAGTAGATCGGAATATCAATCTGCGCCATCTGCGCCGCCCGCCAGATCAGCGTCCCTGCCGGTGCTCTTACTGGCACACCGTCAATTGTCAGGTTCACCAAATTGTCCTTGGCCATCTTGGTTTCTCTCGTACTTTGGGTCTAACAAGCAGGGATAATTATAACGGATTGTACATGATTTCACAAGCATACATCATCTTTAATCTTTTATCTTTAGGCTCACCTGAACGGGCAGCCATGCCCCGTCACGTGTGCCTCGTACTCCGCCTGCCAGTATTTGATGCCGCTGACGATGCAGGGGGCGGCGGAGTCGCCGAGCAGGCAAAAGCTCTTGCCCGCGATGTTGGTAGCGACCGAGGCGACCAGATCTATATCCTCCATGCGCCCCTCGCCGTGTTCAAGCCGTTCGAGGATTTGCACTAGCCAGTAGGTGCCTTCGCGACAGGGAGTGCATTTGCCGCAGCTTTCCTCGCGGTAGAACTCCGACATCCGCAGCGCCGCGCCAACCATGCAGGTAGTCTCGTCCATCACGATGATCGCGCTGCTGCCCAGCATCGTACCGGCGGCGGTGCAACTATCGAAATCCAACACCAGGTCGGCCTGCTCCGCGGGCAGGATCGCCGCCGAGGAGCCGCCAGGGATGAACGCCTTGAGCTGATGCCCAGCGCGAATTCCGCCCGCTAGCTCGACTAGCTGGTTCATGGTAATGCCGCCGGGGGTATCGTAGTTGCCGGGACGCTCGACATGGCCGCTGATCGAGTAGATCATCGGGCCGGGGGTCTTGGCGGTGCCGAATTGCTTGAACCAGTCCGCGCCATAGCGAATAATCGGCGGGATGTGCGCTAGGGTACCGATATTGTTGATCACCGTAGGGCTGGCGTAGAGGCCGGAGACAGCGGGGAAAGGTGGGCGCAGGCGGGGATAGCCGCGCTTGCCCTCCAGCGACTCCAACAGCGCACTCTCCTCACCGCAGATGTACGCGCCCGCGCCGCGATGTACCACAATGTCCACGCCATAGCCGCTGCCCAGGATGTTGTCGCCGATGAAACCCTTAGTTCGCGCCTCCGCAATGGTCTGCTCAAGCACGACCGCGCCACGCTTCATCTCGCCGCGAATGTAGATAAATGCCTGAGCGATATTGGTGGCGTAACAGGTAATCAGAATGCCCTCGATGGCCTGGTGCGGGTTCTCCTCGATCAGCTCGCGGTCATGAAAGGTGCCGGGTTCGCTCTCATCGGCGTTGACGCAGAGGTAGCGCGGTCTGGGGTTGCTGCTCTGCGGCGGCAGGAAGCTCCACTTGCGCCCAGTGGGGAAGCCCGCGCCACCCCGCCCACGCAGCCCGCTGTCCGATACTATCTTCGCCACCTCAGCGGGCGGCATCTTGAGCGCCAGGCGCAAGCCCTCGTACCCACCAGCGGCAATGTAGGTGTCAATCGCGCTGATGCCGGGGATGATTTGGTTGCGGAGGATGGCGGGTTGGTAGGTTTGCGTTGCTGGTTGTGTCATTGCCTCTCCAAGCGGATATACACTTCGAACTTAGATGGGTCAAGCCCAAACTCCAGCAACAACTCCTTGATGGCATCGCGGATGGTATTAGCTGAACAGTTAGTTTCAACATAAACTCCCCCGATCAGCAAAGGGGATGTCATGCCTGCGCTGCTATAGGCAAACGCCCAATTATTACCTTTGTTAGACCCTCTTGTGATGCCGAACCGCCTACTCAACGGCAAATTGGCGAATTTGGCCGGTTCAGCATCGAACAGATAGTGGCAGAGCAGGATATAAAGACCCTTCCATGTGCCTACCTGCCCAAAATCCTTGCCTGCATAGGAGAAGCTATATGGCTTCTTGCCCGTAAAGTCTTGGTTAAGACCGATGCGTATCAAAGCTGCTGATTCAGCACTTTCACCGTCATCTTTATTGAATGGTGAAGCGTTTGCACTATCTATTTTGCTTTCATTCGCGCTCACCATCTCTCCATCCACTTGAGTACCATATTGAACAGCAGATGAAGGGATGAGGATGCCACTCACCCCACACCGCTTACGTATCATGGCTATTATTGCTGCCTCGCGTGCCTTACAAAACTCTTCGTATACGATGTTCAACTCACCAGTTGTTATCTTCTCTGTAGCCATTTGCATCGCTGAGAAAGCATCCGCATCTATAAAGTGAGGGGCTAGCAGAGCTTCAGGGTTGTGTGACGGAAAGATATCGGCGCTCTCTATGTACGTGGCTGGAGCTTTGTTTTTAATCTTGTTGTTAGTCTCATCGCTTATCAAAGTCCTATTAGCGACACTGTTAATGTAATTCCTTCCTGTGACACCTCGCTTCTGAAGGTAATCTTGGGGGAAGATGTGGTGATCCTGTAGCTGTTGCAGGCCGATACTTTCCCCTCGACGCCAATCACGTGCGCCGTTGAGAGCAAGCAGACAGAACACACCACTATACACTGCGCTGGCATAGCTAGCCGATCCTCGGATTGTATACCCATCTGCGCCTATCCGTGCTTGAGCCTCAGCGAAAACGGATGGCTCAGGAGCACTGCCAATCCAATGTGCCAACATTTCAACGTAATCCTTGCGCGATTTGCTTTCTACTGCACTTGAGTAGCGCTCAAGAAAGACGTTGCACCAGTACCAACGGCGCAAATCAGCACGGGGCTGGTTGCCTAGCTTTCTCTGATCGATCTCGGCACGTAGTGCCGCCAGCACAGGAATTAGGCCATAGCCGGGTAGATACTTGTTGTCGAAAACACCAAAGCCATCCTCGCTGTAGTTAGTGATAAGTGCTAGAGCATTCTCGAAGCCTGTTGCCGCCCGCTGCCAGTCTTGGGCAAAGTCATTTGGATCAAGGTTGATAAGTTCGGCTGGCTTAACTTCCTTACCTCTGAGGAGTGCAAGGGTACGAAGTATAAGTACACCAAACTTATTTGTATCAGCCTTCCCTTTAGACCACTGGCTAATCAGCTTGTGTTTGCTACAAGTATCTTTCCACAGCTCGTGCAGGTTGGTACCTGACCGATAAAGACGAGCAGTAAGCAGATCATAAACAGACAGCTCTACGCCAGTGGAGTTGAGTTTCTCAAAAATGGCGCAGACGCGGCCCATCCCTACAGGGTGATCATCCGAAACACTTGGCAGTTCAACCACAGGCACTTCGAAGTTCAGGAAGTTGTTTATCACGCTGTTCCATTCACCCCTCCACTCCTCGCGATATGTGGCATAGCCAACCGCATCATTCGCAAGCCAATCCTCCAACCCATCTCTCCATCCGTAGAAAGCAGACAAGGCAAGCAGCTTGGTTGCTGGCAATATATGTTGTTTATACTGAACTTCAGGACTGTCCAATCCTTCCAACTCATCTGCAGGGCGTTCAAAGACAATGCCATCATCATCAATGTTCGTTCGGAGTAGGTCTAGGTTCACGAAGAACAAGCGTTGCTGTTTCGAGTCCTTGAGACCGAGCTTTGGAGGGGCTGTTAGGGCATAGAGCAAAGAGGTTAGCCTCTGCTGCCCATCGAGCACCAACAAATTCGGCTGTGGTTGTTGGTACAAAGGCTTTGCGCCTCGCAAGAACACTGGCGAAAAAGGTGGCTTCTGTGCGTCGCATCGAAGGAACAACAAAGAACCTACAAAGTAACCGCGCAACATAGAGCGTATAAGATCCGCAACCGCATCGCGAGACCAAACGAAGTCCCTTTGGAAATTAGGCAGACATACGTTACCGCCGTATGCTTGCTCAACTATGCCAACTATCTTACGCTTGTCGGGTATGATTTCCATTTCTATTCAACCTTTCTTTCCTAAAGGAAAGTTACCGAACCTACTTCAGCTTTCTCACCAGCCTCGCCACCATCTCCTCAGTCAGCTTGCCCACAAACTCATCGTTCAGTTGGGCAACCGGCGCGTCACCACAGGCAGCGAGGCACTCGGCGGCGATTAGGGTGACGTTGCTGTCGGTGGAGGTTTCGCCGCGCTTCACGCCCAGTTCGCGCTCCAGGCGAGCGAGGGCGGCATCGCTGCCGCAGAGATAGCAGGAGATGCTGGTGCAGACCTTGACGATGTTATTGCCGACCGGCTGGCGGTAGAACATATTGTAGAAACTGGCAACCTCTTCGACTTCACTGGCAGAGACGCCGACCAGCGTGCCGACGGCGGCCAGGTATGCAGGTGGCAGCCAGCCCTGCTCATCCTGCGCGATATGCAGTGCGGGCAGCAGCGCGGAGCGAGCCAGCGGGTAGCGGGCGACTACCGTCTTGATGCGCGCGATGGTGTCGGGTCGCAGCACGGTGGTGGGGTCGAGCTTCGACGGCGGGCCGCTTACTTTCAGGGTGATGGGCTTGCCAGGGAGGCGGTCGGGCGCGACCAGCCCGTTGCTGGCAGTTTGGCTGCTATTTGCGGTGTCCAGCGCGGCGACTGGCTTGATTTGCTGGATGCTGTCGCTCAACGGTCTACCTCACCGAGGATGAAATCCATACTGGCAATGTCGGAGACCACATCGGCCACCATCCCGCCCTTCATCAGCAGCGGCAGCACCTGCACGTTGGCGAACGATGGGCCACGCACGTGCATGCGGTAGGGTCGTGGCCCGCCGTCACTGATTATGTGGAAGCCAATCTGGCCGCGCGGCGACTCGACCCGCTGGTAGACCTCGCCCACGGGAGGGCGGAAGCCAGCGGTGTACAGCTTGAAGTGGTGAATGAGCGACTCCATTGACGCGCTGATCTGCCACTTCGGCGGCGGCACAATCTTGGGATCGTCAATCTGCCAGGGGCCGGGCGGCAGCGCGGCCAGTGCCTGCTCCACGATGCGGCGGCTCTGCTCGATCTCGGCCATACGCACCGCGTAGCGGGCGTATACGTCGCCATCCTTCAGCACCGGCACCTCGAACCGATACTGCTCGTAGCCGCTGTAGGGTAGGTCGCGGCGCAAGTCCCAATCAATGCCGCAGGCGCGGGCGGCGGGGCCGGTGATGGCGTACTGCATTGCCGTCTCTGCGTTCAGTACCCCCACGTTTTTGGTGCGTTCCAGCCAAAGTTCGTTGTTGTCGAGCAGGCTGTGATACTCGGCCAGGCGGGGCGGGAAGTATGCAAGGAAGCTCTTTAGCTTCTCCGGGAAGTCAGGGGTTATATCCGCCATCAGCCCGCC
>QHBQ01000436.1 GCA_003243865.1 Candidatus Chloroheliales bacterium
GGACGCGCGACCTGGTGTTTGTCACCACCAAGACGGGACAGATTGTCGCGCTCGATGCCCGCAGCGGCCAGCAGGTGTGGGCGCAGCAGCCTGCCAGCGGCCCGCGCTACACCACCTCCTCACCCGCGCTCGACCCCAACGGGACGTTCATCTACAGCTACGGGCTGGAGGGTCGGGTACACAAGTATCAGGTTGGTGACGGCGTGGAGGTGAAGAGCGGCGGCTGGCCGCAGTTGGTGACGCTCAAACCCGATGTGGAGAAGGGTTCCTCGGCGCTGGCAATTGCCACCGCGAAGAGCGGGGCCAGCTATCTGTACGTTGCCAGTGGCGGCTATCCCGGCGATGCGGGCGACTACCAGGGCCATGTTACCGCCATCAATCTGGCAAGCGGCACCCAAACCGTGTTCAACGCGGCGTGCAGCAACCAGACCATCCACTTTGTGGCGAATGGCACGCCGGAGGTGAACGATTGCGCCCACGTGCAGACCGCAGTCTGGTCGCGCCCCAGCGTTGTCTACGACCCCACCCCTGATCGCATCTACCTTAGCACCGGCAACGGCGATTACACGGGCGCGAACGGCGGCTACGAGTGGGGCGACAGCATCCTCGCGCTCAACCCTGACGGCACAAGCCGGAGTGGGCTGCCACTCGACAGCTATACCCCCAGCAACTACCAGCAGCTGGATCAGACCGACAGCGACCTGGGCAGCGCCAGCCCGGTCATCGTCGCCGCGCCCGCTTCGAGCAAGTACCCACATCTGGCAGTGCAGGCGGGCAAGGATGGCAAGCTACGCCTGATCAACCTCGACAACATGAGCGGGGCAGGTGGGCCGGGGCATATCGGCGGCGAGCTTGGCATCACCGCAGTGCCGCAGGGTGGAGCGGTGCTAACCAACCCGACGGCCTGGACTAATCCCGCCGACGGTAGCAGTTGGCTGTTTGTGGTCAACAGTTCTGGCGCGGCGGGTCTCAAGCTGACCGTCGCAAACGGCAACCCCCAACTGACCACAGCGTGGCAGCGTAACGCGGGTGGCTCATCGCCGGTAATTGCCGCAGGGCTACTCTACTACGCGGGCAGCGGCCATATCTATACCCTCGATGCGGTCAGCGGGCAGCAGCGCTGGAGCGATAACGGCATTGGCAACATCCACTGGGAGTCGCCAATCGTGGCCGATGGCACCCTCTACATCACCGACGAAGCTGCGCACCTTACCGCCTACACGCTGGGTGGCGTTGTCCCACCAGTGCAGCGCACTGCCAGCCCCACCCCCGCGCCCGACACTTCCGACCGCCACTATTTTGCCGAAACCGGGCAGACAGTTAGTGGGCGTTTCCTCCAATACTGGCAAAGCAATGGCGGGCTGGCTCAGTTCGGCTATCCAATCAGTGCGGAACTAAGCGAGGTGTCATTCCTGAACGGACACAGCTACACGGTACAATATTTCGAGCGGGCGGAGATGGAGCTGCACCCCGAGAACCAGCCGCCTTACGACGTGCTGCTCAGTCAGCTTGGCACCTTCCAGTATCAGCGCAAGTATCCCAGCGGCGCGCCCGCTCAGCAAGCGGCGACCACCAATCCCTACCGCTTCAGCGAAACGGGCAAAACCATCGGCGGCCTTTTCCGCGCCTACTGGGAGAGTCACGGTGGGCTGGCCCAATTCGGCTTCCCAATCAGCGATCAGTTCAGTGAGCGCAGCGACTTGAACGGCAAGAGCTACACGGTGCAATACTTCGAACGCGCAGTGTTCGAGTACCACCCGGAGAACCAGCCGCCCTACGATGTGCTACTCAGCCAGCTTGGCACCTTCAAACACCGGCTTAAACTTCACTAACCGTTGCTCGCCCTGGTTGACAATCGCCGCAAACTGCCATATAATTTCACTTAGATTTATATCTAATGCGGGGTGGTGCTATGCAAACTGAAGCGGTAAAGCCATCGCCGGGGTTCGGCCCCGACTTCCTCAAGTTCTGGGCAGGGCAGACGATCTCGAACCTGGGCAGCTCGTTCACCGCCTTTGCCCTGCCGCTGCTAGTCTATAAGCTGACCGGTTCGGCGCTCGACCTGGCAATTACCACCGCCAGTACCTTTCTGCCATACGCCCTGTTCGGCCTGTTCATCGGCGCGCTGGTGGATCGCAGCGACCGCCGCCGCATGATGATCATCACCGACATCCTGCGCGCCCTGGTCATCGCCGCCATACCGCTTGTCGCGGCGCTCGGCTGGCTGGCGGTTGGTTGGATCTACCTGATCAGCTTCCTCATCTCGGTGCTGACTATCTTCTTCAACGCGGGCGAGTTTACCGCCGTGCCGAGCCTGGTTGGGCCGGAGCAGCTAGTCGCCGCCAACGGGCGCATCCAGGCGAGTTACTCGGCGGCGGGCATCGCCGGGCCGATACTGGCTGGTGTGCTGGTCGCCATCGCCCCGCTGGAGACGGTGCTGTACGTGGACGCCGCCTCCTTCCTCATCTCCGCGCTCTCACTCTGGCTGATCCGCGCCAGCTTCGGCGGTGGGCAGACGGCGGGCAGCAGCCTGCTGGCCGAGGTCGGCGTGGGGCTGCGCTATATGCTGCGCAACCCGGTGCTGCGTGACCTCTGCATAATGGTCGCCCTGTTCAACCTGGTCGGCAGCACGATTGGTGCGCAACTGGTCTACTTCGCCAAGCGCCAACTGGGGGCGAACGATAGCCAGTGGGCCTTCTTCGCCGCCGCCGGTGGGGTGGGGGTAATCATACTCTCGCTGCTGGCCGGATCACTGCGCCAGCGGCTGCCCTTCAGCAAGGTGGCGCTCGGTGCGCTCACGCTCTACAGTCTGCTCAACATCGGCTTCGCCTTCACTGCCGCCTACTGGCCTGCGCTGCTCATCTGGAGCCTGATGTCGGGCCTGGGCGTGCTGTTCAATATCAACGTCATCAGTCTGTTCCAGGCAATGGTGCCGCAGGAGCTAATGGGGCGCATCATGAGCGTAGCGACTACGCTGGTCTGGTCGGCCATCCCCATCGGCAGCTTCATCGGCGGCTATTTCATCGAGGTGAGCGGCAACATCGCGCTGGTCTTCGCGGTGATCGGCGTCGCCAGCCTGCTCATCGCGGTAGGCTTTGCCTTCACCTCGCTGGGTCACGCCGAGGACTATCTGCCCACTGAGGCGAAGGCGGGGCAGGGCAAGGCGCAGCCACTTCTGGTCGAGGAAGCAGCATCTGAGGCTGAGGAATTGTTCGTTAATCGCTAGGTCAGTGGCTTGGCTCCCGCCACCATCAACACGAACACCATCATATACTTGTCGGGCGTGTTCTCGAACCGCTCTTCGTTGGCCAGCAGGATGTCGGCCTCCGTTGCGCTGATGCGGCCCAACTCCACCAGCGCCTTGTAGCGGTCGGGGTCATTGGCGCTGGCGATGGCGTCGAGCATCTCCTGCCCCACCTCGTCGCTGGATGCGCCCAGCACTTCAAGGTCGAGGTTGCGGAAGCCCGCGCTCACCATCAGCCGCCACAGCCTGCGGCCAATCGCGCGGTTGCCGCCGCGTTCGCGCTGCTGCGCTTCCAGCTTCTGGTAGATCGCCTCCGCTTCCTTGCTTGCCTCCGGCTCGATGATCGGTTTCAGGCTGGAATCAACATCGTAGATCACGAACCTGCCGCCCGGCTTCAGCACGCGGTAGATCTCGCGCACTGCCGCGGCCGGGTCGGGCAGATGCTGGAAGATGAGCCGTGCGTAGGCGAAGTCGAAGCTGGCGGCGGGCAGGCCGCTATCGCTAATCGAGCCTTGCACAATCTTCAGCCGTTCACCAAACCTGCTGCCCAGATACTCAGCCGCCCGCTGGTTCAGGGTGGCGTCAACGTCCAGCGCGGTGACCTGGCTGTTGGGAAAATCGGTGAGCAACAGTTCGGTGATGAAGCCCGGCCCGCTGCCCGGTTCGAGGATGCTCATCCCATCCTTCAAGCCGAGTAGCCGCAGGTTGCGCCCTTCCTTATGCCAGAAGAATGTTGCCTGCCAGCGCAACCGTTCCAGTTCCTTATCCAACCCCAGCGGCATCTCGCTGGCCTTGTACGACCCCGTCGCAGTCTCAGTTGCGGTCATCGCTTTGCTCCTTTCGTGGTTCCTCAATCGGCTTAGACAAATATCTAACTTCATGCCCACATTTTACACCAAAATGCTTCACAAGTCAATAGAGGAGAGGCGAAAAAACAGAGCGATGTTATAATCCGGTGTGTTATAATCTCCATGAGCAGGAAGTTGGCAGCATTGAAATACAAACAAGCTCAGTGTTCGGCGCTAGAGAGGAGGAGAGGGCGTGAGCGGCAAACAGGAAACCGTTGTTGACATCCGACCGTGGTCGGTAGGTGATCTCCCGCTCATGGAGCGGCTGCTGGGTGACCCGGCCATGACCGAGCACCTGGGTGGGCCGGAGACTGCGGAGAAGCTCCGTGAACGCCACGAGCGCTACTGCCGGATTGGCGGCTCCGGCAAGGGCCAAATGCTCGTGATCGTCGTCGGCTCCAGCAGCGTCGCAGCTGGCTCGGTCGGATACTGGGAGCGAGAGTGGCGAGGTCAACACGTCTGGGAGACCGGCTGGAGCGTACTCCCGGAGTTCCAAGGCCAGGGCCTCGCCACGCGGGCAACCACTGCAGTGGTGGAGCGGGCGCGCGCAGAGGGGAAACACCGGTTCATACACGCCTTTCCGGCGATTGACAACGGCCCCTCAAACGCCATTTGCCGGAAGGCGGGCTTCACGCTTCAGGAGGAGGTCGAATTCGAGTACCCTCCAGGCAACTTCATGCGCTGCAATGACTGGTGCCTCGACCTGTTCGCCAGCATTTCAGAGGCTCCGAGCGAAGTATCATTAGCGTCACGACTAGGGCGCAGGGGTCCGGCTATAGGGAAACGGGAAGGGTAGGGGAAAGCGTCTGGCAGGCACACAGGTAGGCGCCCAGTG
>QHBQ01000196.1:0-743 GCA_003243865.1 Candidatus Chloroheliales bacterium
GAGGCAGAGGCGGTTTTGGAGTCAATTGTTATGGTGGTGAGATAGCTGACCACGTTTGAGGATACCGTACTCTTGGAGGCGATGAACGTAACCTTGCCGGTCACGGTCGCGGTTGGCACCGCATCGAAGCTGATGTTTACGTCCTGACCTAGCCCGATCTTGGATATATCCGCCTCACCTACGTTGAGGTCAATGTGGTAGCTACTGTCGTCAATCAACTCGACGGCAGTGCCGCTGGCTATTACCTGCCCCGGCACGACGTTGACCGTGTTAACCACCCCCGCGAAGGGTGCGGTAATCACCGCCTGCGCCAGCTTCAGCTTGTTCAGGTCGAGGGTAGCCTGGGCTTGCGCTACGCTGGCCATCGCCACGCTGAGCGCCTGCTGGGTCGGCCCCGCCTTGAGGTCGTTAAGGGTGGCCTGCGCCTGATCCACGCTGGCCTGCGCCTGGGTGAGGTCGGCGGGCGTACCGCCCTTGACGATCTTATCGTAGCTGTTCTGCGCCTGAGCCACTGCGGCTTGGGCGGCAGCAATGGTGTCGGGCGTGGCAGGGGCAACCAGCTTGTCGTAGCTGGCCTGCGCCTGAGCGACTGCATCCTGCGCTGCCTTGATGTCGAGCGCGGTGCTACCCTGGGTCAGTTTATCGTAGCTGGCCTGGGCCTGATCTACCGCCAGTTGCGCGGTCTGGATGTCCGCGCTGGTGCTGCCCTTGGTCAGCTTGTCGAGGCTGGCCTGGGCCGAAGC
>QHBQ01000196.1:821-10701 GCA_003243865.1 Candidatus Chloroheliales bacterium
GCCGCCACGCTGTTCTGCTGCTGCACCAGCGCATCGTTGTATGAGGCTGCCGCCTTCTGCTGGCTGCTAACCGCATCATCCAGCGTGCGCTGCGCCTGCTCGTAAAGCTGCTCATAATGACCGGGCTGGTTGACTGGGTCGGATTTGAAGTTGCCGTTATTGTCGTGGGTTTGGGCGTAGACGGTGGTGAGATTATCCTGCGCGTTGCGCACCACGTTGTCGGCCTGGTCGCGGGAGGCTTTGGCAGCGTCCACACTGGCCTGCTGCTGCGAGATGGTCTTGTCCAGGGTGGTCTGGGCGCTCGTCACCTTCAGTTGCGCCGCGCTCAGGGTTGACTGGTTCGGGCCAGCCTGCACCGTCGCCAGCTTCGCCTTGGCCGCATCGAGCGCCGCCTGAGCGTTGGCAATATCGCTGGCGGTGGCGTTACCGTTCACTGCCTGACTGAGCTTGATTTTGGCGGCATCGAGCGAGGCCCTGGCGCTGGCAAGGTCAGCGGCGGTGGCGTTGCCGTGTTGCGCCTGCGTCAGCTTGATTTTGGCCGCATCGAGCGCCGCCTTCGCGCTATTGAGGTCGGCTGCGGTTGGGCCAGCATAAAGTTGAGCCAGCTTCGCCTTCGCCGAATCGAGCTGCGCCTTGGCGTTGGCGATGTCACCAGCGCTGTAGTTGCCAGTCTTGACCTTGTCGTAGCTGGCCTTGGCCGAGTTGAGCGCCGCCTGCGCGTTGGTGATGTCCTTCTGAGTTGCACCCGCTTTAGTGGTGTCGAGGTTGGCCTGAGCGGAAGCGAGGGCAGCTTCAGATTGCTTGACCGCCAGTTGCAATTGGCTGTCGTCAATGGTGGCTAGCACATCACCAGCCTTGACCCGCTGGCCCTGCTTGACGTTGACCTGGGCAACGGTGCCGCTCGAGCCGAACGCGAGGTTGAGGTCGGCGTTGGGTTGCACCGCGCCATTGCTGCTAACCGTCGCCTGGATGGTGTCGCGTACCACCTGGGCGGTCTGTATCGTTGTGGCGGCGGTGGCGTTGCTCTGTTGACCCTTGAACAGGAAAAACCCGCCGACTAGTACGGCGGCCACCACCACGATGCCGATTATCCACTTGAGCGCTGTATTCATGCTTATGCTCTCCATCTTTACTGTTGCAGTTAATATCCCGCTGGGGTTGAGAGTGATCTTGCCCTGAATTACACTGCCCGCCACGCAAAGTTTCGCGGGCGGGCGGGTTCTAACCTGGTTTTAATAGTCGGTAACATGGGGCGAACAACGGTTCGCCCCTACGCTGCTCCCCCACCCAGCCTCCCCCTTTGGGGAGGGGTCTTTAGGTCAGCCTCCCCCTTTGGGGAGGGGTTTTTAGGTCAGTATTCCATTTCGTCGAAGGTGGTGCGGTTCTCGTTCTGGCGGATGAGCAGCAGGCTGCCGAAGCCGGTGGCGGCGAGCAGCAGGCCAAGCCAGAGGCCGATGACGGGGGTGATCAGCAGGATGAAGACCGTGAGCAGGCCACTGAGCAGGTTGGTAAGGGGGTGGGGGTCGGCCTGGTGTAGCAGCACGACAGCGAGGGTGCGGCCAATCGCCAGCGCGGCGATTACCCCGCCAACGATAGCAAGCGGCAGGAGTAGCACGGCGGCGAGGGCCAACCCGGCGATACCAACCAGGCTGCTCGCTAGCAGGGTAGCAATTGCCAGCGCTACTGCGTAACTAACCAGACCAACGATAAAAGCCCGCGCCAGCAAGAAGGTATTGGCGCGCAGCAGCGCCGCTCCTTCACCTAGCGGGCGGGGCAGGAAGAAGAGTACCGCCAGGCCGACCCCAAGCAGGCTAACCAACTGAGCCAGGTAGCGCCAGAAGCCGGTCAATTCCCCAAAGAGGGAAAAAGGCCCGCCCCGATCGCGCCCCCCAAGCCCATTGGGAGGGCGGAAGTTAGGATTGCCAGCGGGCGGGCGAGGACCGCCATTGGCTTCGGGTAGAAAGATACTGAGCAGCAGGGCAAACAGCAGCGCGAGGGCCACCAATACCGCCACCAGAACCCAGCCGCGCCGGTCTCCCTTCATCTAAGCACCCTTTCCGCGCGTTTCGGCAGGGGCGCACTGAGTACCTGGTACAACATACTAAACAAGGCGATGGTCAGGGTACAAAGGCCGAGCAGCACCGTCTGATGCTGGCTAAACAGTTCGCTGGCGAAGTTGCCCGCACCGAGGCTGGGATTACTCACCCAATCGCTGATACCCTGCCCCGCGCTGCTGACCGTGCCACTAGCATCGCCCAGCCAGGCGGTGAGCAAATTGAGCAGGTAGGTATCCGGCGCGAACATCAGCAGCAGCCCGACCAACGCCAGTGCGGCGACAATCGCGCGACCACGCCAGGCGGGGCGGGCCGGTTGTGCCGCCAGCGTTGGCGGCAGCGAACGCAGCACCGCATGGACGAAGCCGAGCGGCTGGTCTAGGGGTGGGCGGTAGGCGAGCGCCTGCTCCAGCCCTTGCGCCACCATCATGTAGCGGTCACAATCAGCGCAGGTGGCAAGGTGACGCTTCAGCAGCAACCAGTCATTACCAGCCAGCCCCCCTCCCTGACCCTCCCCCCCAGATGGGGGGGGGGAATAAGAGTCGGTATATCTGTCTATCAACTTACGAATGGCTGCGTGTTCGTCCATGGTTCATCGTTCCTTGCCTAGCTCGCGGCGCAATGCCTCTTTAGCGCGGTATAGTCGCGTCTTTACGGTTCCCAGCGGTATGTCCAGGGTCGCGGCGATATCCTCATAGCTTAGATCCGCGCCGTAGCGCAGGGCAATCACTGCGCGGTAGTCGTGCGGCAACCGCGCGATCGCCGCATTCACTATCGCCTGCTGCTCGCCCAGTTCACTCAACTCCTCTGGCCCGCGCTTCTGATCGGCGATCTCCAGATCCACATCGCGCTCGCCTTCGTCATAGCGGCGCACCTCGCTCAACCTTATCGTCGGGTGCGTTCGCTGCTGGCGGCGGTGGTTGAGGCCATAGTTGACCCCCAGGCGGTAGAGCCAGGGAAAGAAAGGCCGCGCCGCATCGTAGCTGTCGAGCCGGGTATAGGCCCGCACGAAGATCTCCTGGGCAAGGTCGCGGGCTTCTTCCGCATCGCCGCCCGCCAGCCGATAGGCAAGGTGGTAAATGGGCTGCTCGTAGGCTCGCACCAGCGCAGCGAATGCCTCACGGTCGCCCGCCTGGGCCTTGCGTGCAAGTTCTTCGTCGTTGCCGCGCTCATCGCTCGCCAATCCCGCTACTCCTGCCGAGGCGTGGGGCCGCCTGACCTAATTACACAATCGCCGCCACGAAAGTTCCGCCTCTTCAGTTGTCCTCCAACTCGGCAGTTAGCGTCTCGTTGCCCACATCCACGTATTCTGAGAGGTCGGCTGTCTCAAAGTCAACAGCTCCGCCGAAGTTAGCTCGCAACTCGGCGATGAACTCCTCGCCACTGATCGCCTCGCCACGATCAGCCCGCTCCTGTGCAGCATCGGCCATCATTATGTGGTATCGTGCCTCCATTGCTTGCTGCATCTCCTCGTATTGCTCTACGCTAATCATCACCGCCGCGGGCAAGCCAGCGCGGGTAATGATCACCGGGCTGCCCTCCTCTACGCGGTCGAGAGTTTCTGATAGCTTCTGGCGCACCTGCTTGGCGGTGATGAAGTCAGACGTAAGTGAGAACATCGCTCCTGCTCCTTTACTGGTTTTGCGGCACTAAATTGTACGCTCTAAAGTACGTTATTATTATAGCACTGTTTCTTTCAGCTGGCAACCACATTGGCGGCCCGCCCGCCGCATATGTTATACTTCTCTGACAGACAAAGAAGGAGCAAAGGAGCAATATGTACCAGAAGACGACGTTGGACAACGGCCTGCGCATCGTGACCGCGAATATGCCGCACACCCGCAGCGTGACAGTGGCGCTCTACTACGGAGTGGGGTCGCGCTACGAACCGAAGCGGATTGGTGGGGTCAGCCACTTCATCGAACACATGGTATTCAAGGGCACCGAGCGTCGTCCGCTGCCGCAGATTATCTCCGAGGCAATCGAGGGGGTAGGCGGCTACCTGAACGCCAGCACCGGGCTGGAGACTACCAACTACTACGCCAAAGTGCCAAGCAAGCACTTCGCTATGGCCCTCGACGTGCTGACCGATATGCTCGACCAACCCCTGTTCAAGCCCGACGATATCGAAAAAGAACGGCAGGTAATCATCGAGGAGATCAACGCAACTCTCGACAGCCCCTCCGACCTGGTGGGCGAACTGTTCGACTTGTTGCTGTGGGGCGATCAGCCGGTCGGCTGGCCGGTGGGCGGCACCCGTGAGAGCGTCGGCGACACCACCCGCGCCGACTTGCTCGGCTACCTGAAGAGCCATTATTTGCCGCCCAACCTGGTCGTCAGCGTGGCTGGCGACATTCAGCACGACGATGTGGTCGAGCAGGTGAATCGCGTGTTCGGCGATTATCCGCGTGGCGAGCAGCCACCCGCGTTTGCGCCCGCTACTCTGCCGGAAGCGAAGCCGCGCGTGCTGCTGCATAGCAAGGAGACCGAGCAAGCCAACCTGGTGATGGGCCTGCCCGCGCTGTCGGCGTTCGACCCCGACCGCTACAAGCTCGACTTGCTGAACGCTATCCTGGGCGACGGAATGAGCAGCCGCCTGTTTGTCGAACTGCGCGAGAACATGGGCATTGCCTACTCAGTGGGCAGCTACACCCGCAAGATGGCCGACACCGGCGAGTTCGGCATTTACGCTGGCGCCGACGTGGAGCGGGCTAAGGAGAGCATCGTCGCGGCTTTGGCCGAGATGGGCAAGCTCAAGCGCGAACCGGTCAGCGAGGATGAGCTAAACAAGGTCAAGGAGTACCGCAAGGGTGGGCTGGTGCTGGGCCTGGAGGATACCGCCGGAGTGGCGATGTGGGGCGGGGGGCAGGAGTTGCGCTACGGCAAAATCTACAGCGTGGATGAAGTAACCGCCGAGATTGACGCCGTCACCGCCGCCGATATTACCGAGATGGCGAACCGCTACTTCGTCGGCGACCGCCTGGCCCTGGCAGTGGTCGGCCCCTACAACAATGCGGCCGAGTTCCAGGAACTGCTCAAGATCGAGTGATGAAAGTATCCACCAATTCCGACGCGGATGCAACATGGTGGATAACCTTGACATCAAAGCCAAGCAAAGTGCGGGCAGTGCGCTCCACAATGGCGGGGTCGCCACTGGTGTAGAGGGTCATCTGGCGGAGGCCGCCAACCTGTGTGGCAGGGGCAACGAGATCGTGCTGGGCGAGGACGCGCGCGGTCTGGCGGGCAACCGCAGGGCTGGAGTCAATCAGTTGCATCCGCCCTTGGGTGATCGACTCAATCGCGTTACTGAGGAAGGGGAAGTGGGTGCAACCCAGCACCAGCGTATCTACATCACGCTCCAGCAGCGGCTCGATATAGCTGCGGAGCAGGTCACGGGTGGCGAGGGTGTTCACCTCACCGCGTTCGACCCGCTCGACCAGGCCGGGTGGGGCAATGATGTTGACCTCTACCCCCTGGGCAAACTGGCTGATCACATCGGCAAGGGCCGCGCCTTTGGAGGTGGCAAGCGTGGCAAGCACCGCCACCTTGCCACTGCGAGTGGTCAGTGCAGCGGGCTTGACCGCAGGTACCATCCCCACAATTGGGGTCGCCGGATAGACGGCGCGAAGGTGGTGCAGCGCGGCGGACGAGGCGGTATTGCAGGCCACCACGATCAGTTTGGCCCCCTGCTCGATGAGGAAGCCGACGCAGGCGACGCTGAGGGCGCGGATCTGTTCGACGGGACGCACCCCATAGGGGCAACGCCCGCTGTCGGCGTAGTAGATGAGCCGCTCGTGAGGCAACTGGCGGTCAATCTCAAACGTGACCGCCAGCCCGCCCACACCACTGTCGAAGATGCCGATTGGTCGGGTGTCCATATGCTTTCCCTATTGGTAACTTGAGCCGATGCCGGACGTATTCTAGGTGCCGCCAACCGGGGTGGGGGTGACGATGTTGATGGGGGCGGTGATATTGACCGGCGAGTTGAAGCGGCTCCAGTCAAATTGAGCGGTGACCGGGGTGCTGCCGCTGCTGCCCGTGACTAGCAGGCGGCGCACCGTCTTGTCGGGGGCAATCCAGAACTCTAGTGTTGTGCCGCTCAGGCCGCTGGTGTCCTTGCCGTAGAGCGCGGCAGCGTCAACGCTGAGGTGGCGGGTGGCCTGGCCCGCGATAGTTTCGCTGCCGAGATCACGCACTGAGGAGGCGAAGCCGGATGGTTGCAAGCCGCCGATGTCGCGCCACACCTGGTTAAAGTAGTATTTGACATTGACAAACAGGTCGTTGGGGCTGGGCAGCCAGGTCGTGCCGCCGTCAGCGCTGTAGTATTGCTGGTTACCGACGGTGATAACGTTGTAGGTGGTGCCAGCGGCATCATAGGTAAAGCTGCTGGCACCGGAGGTCTGCACATCACCGCTGAGGATGTAGGTTTTGCCCCCGGTGTGTGAACTCTGCTCCAGGTGGAAGCTGCTCATGCCCTTCATCCGGTTGGCGGCGTCAACCAGCAACTGGGCAAGTTCGGGACTGCCCCCACCGGTCGGAGTAATCTGCGCTGCGCCACCCTTGTCCCTGACCCGGATGCTGATGATCTGGTCGCCGATCTGCATGGCGTCCACAACGTCCATGCCCGATGTCACCTGGCCGATCAGGGTGTAGCCGCCATTTGGCTTGCCGCTGCTGTCGAGGGTAGTGTTGAGGAAGGTGAAGTTCTGATACTTGACGGCGAGGGTAGCGCTCACGTCCTTGACGATAAAGAACTGGCTGTCGTTGCTGTAGGTGATGGCGCTAGTGCGAGCGATGCCGACCGAGCCGCTCTTGTAGGGGATTTTGTTCAGTTCGGTGGGGATATCGCCGCCGCCGGTGCCGTTGCCCTGGGGGTCGTTGCCCTGCAACACCCAGTCCTCGACGCGATGGAAGGTGTGGCCGTCATACTGACCGGAGTTCGCCATGTTCTCGTAGACGGCAATGGTGTTGGGCGCGGCGTTGGGGTAGAGATCAATCACGATGTTACCCCGCTGGGTCGCAACGATCATCTCTTTGGTAGCAATACCTTTGTCCACATCAATCAGCAGCGGGCCGGGGCTGGGGGTGGTGCGTGGCATTGGGGTAGCGACAATCGGCGGCAACACGCTGGTAGCCTGGCCGCCGTTGGCAGTCGGGCTGGGCAGGGCGAAAGTGGGTAGGCTCTCGGCAGCGGTAGCCGATGCTTCGATGGCCGGGGTGGCAGCCTCAGCGGTCGGGGTATCAGCCTCAGCAGTGGGGGTGGCAATCTCAGTGGTCGGGGTGTCAGCCTCAGCAGTGGGGGTGGCAATCGGCGTCGGCGTGTTGGTAAACGACTGCAGGTTGTTGCCGCCCTTGTTGAAGATTAGGAGGTAGCCACCGACTCCGCCAACCAGCAGGATGAGGATGATGACGATGATCAGCGGCAGGCTGCTGCCCTTCTTGACCGTAGCCTGGGTATAGCTTGGCGGCGGATAGCCGAAGCTACTCGGCGGGGTGCTGTAAATCTGCTGCTGATAGGGAGGGGTGGAAGGGATACCGGGCGGGGGCAGCGGCGCATTGGTGACGCTGCCCTGAGCGGTCAGGTCATTGCCGCACTCGCCGCAGAAGCGCTCGCCAGGAACGGCCAGGGTGCCGCAGCGGGCGCAATACTGAGGATTGGTCATCGCTAAATCCTTCTCGTTGGTAATGCCGACAAGCGGTTTGCTCACAATAATTCCCCTTGCCAATCACGCTGGTTCTACGCTGCAAGTGTAGCATCGTAGCCGAGGCTTGTCAAGCAAAATCCGACCCCATCACCCCGCGCACTCAGAACCTGATGCGCAAGACATTCACCAATGCCCGCCCGCCGAGCGTAAGCGCGAGCGCGGCCAGCAGGCCGGTAACGATATAGCCGTGCGCGAACGCGACCACGCCGAAGAGCAGCGCGTTCATGATATAGAGCGCCGGGGGGAGGAAGGCGAAGGCGGGGCGCGACGCTGGGTTGCCGATCAGGCGGGCAGCCAGCAGCGCCATCAGCCCGCCGATCACCGCCCAGGCAATAAAGTTCTGTGCGGGGATGCCATAGTACACCCCACCGCGCTGCCAGAGCCAGTAGCCGCTAACATGAACGGCTACTGGCTCGATTAGCAGGTCCAGCAGCATGGTGAGCAACCCCGCTACCACAAGAGTGAGGAGTGAGGAGTGAGGAGTAATGAATGAAAACCTTTTAACTTGTAGGGGCGAACCGTTGTTCGCCCTGCTCCTCCCCTGTAGGGGCGAACCGTTGTTCGCCCTAGCCGAAGTTATCGCATTGGCAACGTACCAGGAGGCGAGTACGACGGTGAGCCAGGCGAAGGGGATGGCGAGCGGAACGGTAAGTAGCAGCGGGGTGAGCACGGTGGTGTACTGGTAGGGGCCGAAGATGAGGCCACTGCGCACCCCCAGGTACTCTACGGCGAAGGAGAGTAGCAGCACCGCGCCCGCGAAGCCGATGCCGCGGCCAATCCCGCGATTGACCACTACCCACAGCACCGCGCTGAGACCAGCCAGGACGAGTAGCAGGCTGTTCACCCATTCACTGTTTGGATATTTGATGTCGAGGGCCAGCAATACTACACCGGGGACGTAGATAAAGGCATACGCGCCGAAGCTACTGAGCATCAGCACGCGGGTGACGGGGTTGTTCATCTCCAGCGGCTAGCTGGCAATCGCCTCGCCGCCGTCCACGCGAATCACATCGCCGGTAATCCAGGCGAGATCGGGACGACTGAGCGCGGCGATGGTGCGGGCAATGTCCTGCGGCATAGTCAGCCTGCCGCCGGGGTTGAGTTCGAGCGCGCGGTTCGCCATCCGCTCGTTGCCAGGAATCTTGCGTAGCGCGGGGGTGTCAGTCACGCCCGCCTCGATGCAGTTGACGCTGATACCGCGCGGGCCGAGTTCGAGCGCCAGTTGGCGCATATGCGACTCTAGCGCCGCCTTCGCTGCGCTAACCGCGCCGTAGGTGCTGAACACCCGCCGCGCCCCTGCGCTGGTCATCGCAAAGATGTGGCCGCCCGCCAGCATCAGGTTGCGGCGGATCAAGTCCTGCGCCCAGTAGACCAGGCTGTGGGCCATCACGTCGAGGGTCATATCCATGTTCTGCTGGGTGATCGCCTCGTCAGGGTTGTCGGCGATGAACGGCTTGAGCGTGCCGAAGGCGAGCGAGTGCATCATCACCTCAACACTGCCCTTGCGCGAGTCACCCTCGATGCCGAGGCGGGAAACAAGCTCGTCAAGCACCTGGGCGCGCTTCTCGGCGTTGGCGGCATTGACGTTGAAGTAGAGCGCCTCGCGCCCGGCAGCCTCGATGTCGGCCTTCACCTTGTCCACATCGGGCATCGTGGTAGGGCGATCGAGGTGAACGCCGCAGATGTTGAAGCCATTTTTGGCGAGTTCGCGCGCGGTGGCCGCGCCGAAGCCGCTTGATGCCCCCAGGATCAGCGCCCAGCGCGCCATGTTGTTATCCAAGCTAAGATCCTCCCGTTGCTGTAGGGGCGCACGGCCGTGCGCCCTGCTGATATGCGTGACCCCTATTAATGAGTGGTCGAAGTCTAGCACTCAGGCAGGGGATTGTCAAGCGCATGGGGCAAGCCCACGTTCACCTCTAGGATAGAGCTAATCGTTACTCACAAGAGGAGGGGAGATAATGCCTGCCGCTCGAAGACCTCGTTGCCCATATCGGCGCGCAGCGCCTCACCGGCGGTGTTGGTGTCGAAGCGGAGCAGTTCGCCTGCGACTCGACCCCCTTGCCCGCGCCAGAGGTTTTCGCCCTCCGGCAGATAGCGATAGGTGTTGCCACTAAGCCGCGA
>QHBQ01000052.1 GCA_003243865.1 Candidatus Chloroheliales bacterium
CCCCTGCTCGGCCTACTTGCTGGTTATGCCCTGGTCAGGCTGATGCAGTGGGGAACACACAGCGACCAGCCTTTCAGCGGAACGGGAGCCAACACCTACCGCAGCAGGCTGCTTGAGGTGATAAAGCGCGAGCGGCTCGGCTGGCTGGTGGCAGCGGGGTTGGTTGCTTTCCTATTCGTAGTCGGCTGGGAGATCTGGCTCAATCGGGTGCTGCACTATGTGCTGCCCCCCGGCAGTGGGTGAAGCAGACGAGATTAAAGATTAAAGATCAAGGATTAAGAGCCTATCCGAAGGGCTGTTTTCCGTCCGTAGGGGCGAACCGTTGTTCGCCCAATTTTCGAATAGGCTCTAAGGGTTAAAGGTTAAAGATGAAAACCCAACTCTTCTTCTTTAATCTTTAATCTTTAGTCTATAATCTTTAGTCGCGCCTTCCATCTTTGCTCTTTTCGTGTTATGATAGCGGTGGGATGAGGATAGTAGCGCTGATATATGACGATTTGGCTAACCCATGGCTAGGTGGCGGCGGGGCGCGGCGCACCTACGAGGTGGCGCGGCGGCTGGCGATGCGCCACGCCGTCACTGTCGTTGCGGGCGGCTACCCCGGCGCGGGCAGTGAGCGGCTGCGCGATGGCGTGCGCTACCTGTTCACTGCGCCGCAGGCTGGCTACGCCGCGAGTCGGCTCGCCTATATACGTCATGCGCCGCTGCTCGCCCGCAAATTGGCGAGCGATTTGACCATCGAAGTGTTCTCCGCCTACAACCCGCTGTTCACCCCGCTATGGGCCAAGCGCCCACAACTGGCAATCCTGCACAACATCTATCGCGGCCACGCAGTGGCGAAGCACGGACTGATTGGCAGACTGGCCGCGCTGCTAGAGCGGCCCGCGCTGGTCGGGTTTCGCAATTACCTGGCGGTCTCGCATGGCCTCGCCGACGAGTTGGCGCGCACCGTGCGACTGCGCGGCAAGCGCCTTGCCGTCATCGCCAACGGCATTGATGCTACCTTCTTCGCCCACCCCCACACCAGCGGGCGACCTGACTACGCGCTCTCCCTGGGCCGGATTGACATCTATCAGAAGGGTCTCGACACGCTATTGGCCGCACTGCACCGCACCAATCTTAGCCCACCCCTCCCGAAGCGAGGGAGCGGGGAGCAAACCCCATCCCCCATTTCGGGGGAGGGCGGGGGTGGGGGCGAGTACATCCGCCTGCTGATTGCGGGCGGTGGGCCGGATGAGCAGGTGAGCCGCGTTCGTGACCTAATCGCTGGCTATGGGCTGGGTGACGCAGTGGAGATGTTGGGGCGGGTCAGCCAGGAGCAGGCTGCCAATCTGCTGCTGGATACCGCTTGCCGCTTCGTGGTAATGCCCAGCCGCCATGAGGCGTTCGGCATGGTCGCCGCCGAGGCGGGCGCGGCAGGCAAGGCGGTACTGGCCTTCGACATCAGCGGCCTGCGCGAGGCCGCGCCCGCCTCGGCGCATGGATTGCTAATGACCCCCTCCCCCATTTCGGGGGAGGGTTGGGGTGGAGGCAGCGAGGAGCAGCGCGTCGCCACCCTAAGCGAAGGACTGATACGGCTGTGGTGCGACCCGCAGCAAGCGGCGCGGCAGGGCGAACGCGGACGAACCTGGGCGCGCCGTTACACCTGGGATGCGGTCGCCGAGGCCGAGGAGCGCTACTATCTCAGCCTGGCAGGGGTGGACGGATGATCCTGTTTATCACCCGCAAGCATCCCCCCTCGATTGGCGGGATGCAGCGCCTCAGCCGCGATCTAACCCGTGCTGTCGCCAAGCTGACCCCGACACGCACCATTGCCTGGGGGGGCAGTGCCGCCTTGCTGCCGCTGTTCGTCCCCTACGCCTTCGTCAAGGCACTTCGCACCGTGCCGCGCGATGTGCAACTCGTCCATCTCAGCGACGCGCTGCTCGCCCCGCTCGGCGTAGCGCTGAAGCGCATCACCCATGTGCCGGTGGTCATCACCGTGCATGGGCTGGACATCACCTACCCCAACCGCCTCTACCAACGGTTTGCCCCTGGCTGGTTGCGCAAGATGGACCGTCTGATCAGCGTCAGCAACCATACCCGCGAGGAGTGCCTGCGCCGTCGCATTGCGCCACAGCAGTGCGAGGTCATCCCCAACGGGGTTTACGCCGCGGAATTCGCTGCGCCGCCCTCCGCTGAGGGCATCGCCAGGCTGGAGCAATTGGCGGGCGAGAAGATGCGGGGTCGCAAGGTGCTGCTCACCGTTGGGCGACTGATCGAGCGCAAGGGGGTAGCTCACTTCGTCGCCAACATCCTACCGCAGATCGTGGCGCAGCAACCCAAGGTCTGTCATGTCGTTATCGGTGAGGGGCCGCATCACGCCGCGATCGAGCGGCGCATCGCCGAATATGGGCTGGACAATCATATCGCCATGCTGGGGCAGGTGGACGACGCCACGCTCAAGGCTGCCTATCACCGCGCCGATCTGTTCATCATGCCCAACATCCCGGTGCCAAACGATGTCGAGGGCTTTGGCCTGGTCGCGCTGGAGGCGGGCGCGAGTGGCGCTTATGTGGTGGCGAACCGGCTGGACGGTATCCCTGACGCAATCGTCAGTGGGCAGAACGGCACGCTGGTAGATGATCCCCGCGATTTCGCCCCAACCGTGATCGAGCTGCTCACCGACGAGCAACGGCTGGCGGCGCTGGGTCGCTCCGCCCACGACTACGTTGCTGCCCACTTCGATTGGAGCATCATCGCCCGCCGCTATCTCGATAGCTTTGAGCGGGTAATAGCGAGGCGCGGGATTAAGGATTAAGGACTAAGGATTAAAGAAAGCTGGTGGAGGAGTAATGCTATGCTCCAATATTCATCAATCCTTCTTACATCCTTAATCCTTAATCCTTAGACCCCGGAGGGAGTCATGTTCGCAAGTTTGGGGCGGCGCTGGAGGGCGAGACGGATGCACGGCGCGATCAGCAAGGCGCGGCGGCGGCGCAGGGTGCGGGTCGCGCTGCTTGGCTGGTATGGTTCACCCAACGTCGGCGATGAAGCGGTGCTGGCGAGCATCCTGCA
>QHBQ01000341.1 GCA_003243865.1 Candidatus Chloroheliales bacterium
GAAGGCGGGGATACCACGCCACGTACCCGCGCTGGTCGTGCAGCGGCTGTGTGGCAGCGGCCTACAGGCAATCATCAGCGCGGCGCAGTCAATCATGCTTGGCGAGGGCGATTATATGCTGGCGGGCGGCGCCGAGAGCATGAGCCAGGCCCCGCACGTCATCTATGGCGCACGCTGGGGCTTTGAGCTTGGCGGCGGCAAGCTGGAGGACGCACTCTGGTCGGCATTGGTGGACAGCTACAATGGCCTGCCGATGGCATTGACGGCGGAGAACCTGGCAACCCGCTATGGCATTAGCCGCGAACAGCAGGACGAATTCGCCTACCTCAGCCAGCAGCGCACCAAAGCGGCGCAGGAGGCCGGTCGGCTGGCCGAGGAGATTGTCCCAGTCACCGTGCGCGACAAACGCGGCAAGGAGACCCTGATTGAGCGCGACGAGCATCCCCGCCCCGACACCACCATTGAGGCGCTGGCGCGGCTGAAGCCCCGCTTCAAGGCAGAGGGCAGCGTGACCGCCGGTAACGCCAGCGGCATCAACGATGCGGGCGCGGCGGTGGTGGTCGCCGCTGGTGAGGCAGCCCGTGTGGGCGGGCAGCAGCCGTTGGCACGGCTACTCGCCTGGGGCATCGTCGGCGTGGATCCGGACGTAATGGGTATCGGCCCCGCGCCCGCGATTCGCCAGGCTTTGCAGCGGGCTGGGCTGCAACTGAGCGATATTGACCTGTTCGAAATCAATGAGGCGTTCGCCGCGCAATACATCGCGGTGGAGCGTGAGCTTGGCCTCGACCGCAAACTGGTCAACGTCAATGGCGGGGCGATCGCCCTCGGCCACCCGCTGGCCGCCAGCGGCACGCGCATCAGCCTCAGCCTGCTCTATGAGATGCGCCGCCGTCACGCCCGTTATGGCGTCGCTGCCCTCTGCATCGGCGGCGGGCAGGGCATCGCCGCCGTCTACGAGAACCTGCAACGTTGATATTGCCCCTCCCCCAGCGGGGAGGCTGGGAGAAGGTGCGAGTAACGCTCCGTGCACCCACCCCCAGCCCCTCCCGATGGGAGGGGAGCAAACCCTCTCCCCCATTTCGGGGGAGGGTTGGGGTGAGGGTATATGGAAGAATACAGCCAGATGATGCTGCTTGAGGAGATGGAGAGCCTGCGCGAGACCCTCGACGAGTTGGGCTGCACCACCCGCCGCGAGGTGGAAGTCCAGCTTGCGGCTAAAGGCGACCCCAGCGTTGGCGATGTCCTCGACTGGATGGACCAGATTGGCGTCGGCAGCAGCGTTGAACTGGACCAGCGCATTGCCGCGCTGCACGCCCAGCTTGATCAGATGGATTAGAAATACGCATGGCGCACGTCAGCGCGCCCCTGCGGACGGCGGCCTACGGTGACAGAAGTGCAAGCAGACTAAATGTAAGGTACTGCCCCATGAGGAAAGGACAGCATAGAAATGCCAAAAACGAAGAAGGAGATCTGTCAGTTGTTCAGAGCTAACGAACTGAGGACACAAAGAAGATTTGAAGAAGCCATTAAAATATACACCCAGCTTGCTCAAGAGGGCAGCGAAAACGCCGAACTCCTGGCAGTAATAGGTGAGTGCTACTATGAGTTTGCCAGCGTAGCCAGAAACGCTGATGAGTGCAATTTGAAAGCAATTCAATGGTTGGAGAGGGCAGTGGCTATGGCGCCAAATGACGCATCCCTTCACGCCCGGTTGGCACTCCTTTATTGGTTGGCAGTGCTTGATTATGAGCATTCTGCTAGTGAGTTCCGTATAGCAATTGAACTTAATCCAAACAATCCAGATACCCTCCTCGGCGCAGCTGGCAGTTACGGGGAACCTAGCAGTGCTGTTTCTTTGGAAGAGGCCTTGCGCTGGCTTGAGATGGCTATAAGAATAGACCCAAATAACCCTCAATACTATCTCCGTCTGGGAGACTTGTATGATAGTGCTGGTCAGACAGAAAATGCAGAGCAAGCATGGACTAAAGCACTTCTTTGCACCAAAGCCGTAGATGTGATGTTCACTAGAGGGCTAGAATGGAAGCTATGTGGAGGGCGATGGGCGCGGGCAGGGCGTTCGGCACTATCGGCATGGACAAGAACACCTCGATGAAGTTAAGAAGTGAGTTGGCTTAGGTCAGCGGCGCAAGCTATCCAATCTTGCCAGCCGCCGCCAGTTGCTCCCCTGCGCGACAGCCTCGGCACCGTTGGGGGCATGGCTGCCGCTGCGCTCGGCTTGCTGGTGGGCGAGGAAGGCGGCGACGATCGCGGCGGCCTGCTGCTCATCGGCGGGCGCAGCGGGCGGGTTCATCGCGGCGATGAGGCGGCTGAGGTTGGCCTCCACCCAGCCGGTATCAAAGGTGGCGGCGGCGAACTCCGCGCTGCTGATCAGGGTGTGCAGGAAGCGGAGGTTGTTGTGGATGCCCTCGATGCGGAACTCGCTGAGGGCGCGCCGCATACGGGTAATCGCCTGCTCACGGCTCTCGCCCCAGGTGATTAGCTTCGCCAGCATCGGGTCGTAGTAGAGCGAAACTTCGTAGCCTTCGGTCAGCGCGCTGTCGAGGCGCACGCCGGGGCCGCTCGGTTGCGCGACCGCATTTATCCTGCCGATGCTGGGCATGAAGTTGGCGGCGGCATCCTCAGAGGAGACGCGGCACTCGATGGCGTGGCCGTGTATCTTTATATCCCCCTGCTTCAGCGGCAGCGGCTCACCCGCCGCCAGCCGTATCTGCAGAGTGACTAGGTCCAGGCCTGTCACAAGCTCGGTGACTGGGTGTTCGACCTGCAAGCGAGTGTTCATCTCCAAGAAGTAGAAGTTTAGCTCCGGTGTAACCAGGAACTCGATCGTGCCGAGGCTCTGGTAGCCGACTGCGCGGGCTGCCTGCACCGCCGCCTCGCCCATCTGCGCCCGCAGGTCAGGGGTGACGACTGCGCTGGGCGACTCCTCGACGATCTTCTGCCGCCGCCGCTGCAGGCTGCACTCGCGTTCGCCGAGGTGGATGACGTTGCCGTGGTTGTCGGCCACCACCTGAACCTCGATGTGGCGCACGCTGGGCAGATATTTTTCGATGTACACCCCGGCGTAGCCAAAGCTGCTGGCCGCCTCGCGCCCCGCTGCTTCCAGCGCATCGCTGAGCGCGGCCTCATCGTAGACCACCCGCTGGCCTTTGCCGCCGCCACCCTCGCTGGCCTTAATCAGCACTGGATAGCCAATCTCGCTGGCAATGCGTCGCGCCTCTTGGGGGTCGCTTACCTCCTCGGTGATGCCCGGCACGATTGGTACGCCAGCGCGCTCCATTCGCTGCCGCGCTGACACCTTGCCGCCCATCGCCCGCATCGCCGCCGCGGGCGGGCCGATGAAGATCAGCCCCGCACTAATGACCGCCTCGGCAAGCGCGGCGTTCTCGGCAAGGAAGCCATAGCCGGGGTGGATGGCGTCCGCATCGGCCCGCTTCGCTACCCCGATGATATGGTCGCCGCGCAGGTAGCTATCCCGTGCTGGCGGCGGGCCAATGTAGTAGGCTTCATCAGCCATCCGCACGTGCAGCGCGCCACGGTCGGCCTCGGAGTAGACCGCGACGCTGGCGACGCCCAGGTCACGGCAGGCGCGGATGATGCGCACCGCAATCTCGCCGCGGTTGGCAATTAGGATTTTGCGGATTTGCTTTGACATTTGCTCTCCTACCTTAGCTAAGGTGTAGCGACTGGTTTGAGGAAATCACTCGCGCACCAACCGCTCGCGCCGTTCGCCTGCGGCCAGTTCGCTATCTTCCACCAGGTGAAGCCGTTGGCCCGTTCTGGCCCGCCGCTGATGTGTACTTTCACCCCTTGCGCCAGCTTGACCAGAACCGCAGCATCGGTGCTGGGCTGCGCCCTCACCAGCAAACCACCGTCAGCGTTGACCAACGCATCAGCGCCGACCGCGAGTTGCAGCGCGGGTGTAGGGTTGGGGCTAGATCCGGTGGGAACCGCCGGGGTAGGAGAGGCAGGAATGGATGAGACAGTAACCGATGGGGTAGGAACCGATGGCGTGGTGCTGGCCAGCTGCGCTACGTGGGTGGGGGTGGGTGTGGCTAGCACAGCTACTACGGGCAAGGTAGGAGTTGCGCTTGCCTGCGCCACTGCCGCAGGCTGGCTGACCGGGTTACGGTTAGCGAGCAGGAAGAACATTAGTAGCGCCACTGCTATTAGCACCACTGCCAGGGCGGCCGCCCGCGCTTCCAACGAACTGCTGCCCGACCCTTGCAGCGCGGGCGGTGCGGGCTGCTTACTGGCAGCAGTTGGGTGCGGCACCGTATGCGCCACAGTCAGCGCGCCTACCAGCACGCTGATTACTTGTGGCGGTATCTGATAGTTGGTCTCAGCGTGTTCCATCACGCGACGCACCGCCGCATCGGGGGCCTCCAGGTCGCTCTGGTCAATCGTGTTGCGCGGGCTGGCGGTCAGCCCCAGGTTGGTCTGCGCCGCATTGGTGTCGGGTAGAACAAGGGCATAGCCGATGTGCCGATTATACATCGTGGCGTACTCGCTAGTGGCCCCATC
>QHBQ01000076.1 GCA_003243865.1 Candidatus Chloroheliales bacterium
AAGTACATCCAGCGCGGTTGTCACTGCGCCCACTGCCGACTTGCCGCTGCCAATCCCGCCCAGCGCCAAGCGAAAAGTCTGTTTTAGCTGCATAAACTTCCATTGACCACCTGGGTTAGGCTTGAATCTCCTCTGTATCGTCGCCATCGTCATCCGCCTCGTCGGTCTCGCTAGGCGGCTCAATGATGAACTCGAAGGTAAGCGGGCCACCGCCGCCGCCGGTTAGCTCAGTGCGCTGCACCGGCACACCCATACCGCGATTGAGCAACTCCTTCAGCGCAGCCACCTGCTCGCGGCCAGAGTAGCGCGGCGCTTTGACCGTCCTCACGTTGCCGTCGCGGTCAACAACTTCCTGCTTCACCTTCGGGTTGTCGGCGATCGTCTGGAGCCGCTTCAGATTGCGGAGATTGCGGGCGGCGGTGAAGAACTGCGCCTCGGTCTCGGCAATCGTCTCCGCGTTGCGCTCGCGGGTAGGCTTGCGCCCAGCGTTCGCCCTTACGCCGCCCCAACCGTTGCTATGCTCTTCTTGTTTTTCGTCGCTCATGGTGTTTGGCCGCCCGGGCCATCCTCAATCCTTCACCGCCGCCGCCGAGAACGCTCGTGGCCCAGGGCGGCGGGGTAAAGGGCAAAAGAGAAAGAGAAAGGAAAGATAGTAGATGAAGAAATATGGCAAAAAGAAAAGGACGCCCAACAAAAGCAGAGGGTCTGTGACCATGCTGTTGGGCGTCCTTACGCCTGGTTTATCTATTTAGCTAATGTTGCAGGCCGTGCATCGGCTGCTTGCAGTATCATACCATAACTCCGGCTCATTTGTCAAGAGTTTCTGCAACATTTCATAATGCCCGGCCAATGCCTGCCGACGCACTCTCACCAGTCGCCTGCAATCGGGGTTGGGGCAACGCACGCACGTGGCGCTCTCCGCCCACGCCACCAGCACCCCCGGCAATGGCTCGAACAGCATATGACCAGCCTTGATGATGCGGTAGCCAACCAGCCAACCACAGCCACCCTGAGCAACCAGGCAGCGCCAGGCGGTGCGTTTGCCAGCATGATCCTTGCCATCGTTAGAGTGACTATCCGACAAATCGCACGCTCCTGGTGGCACGTAGGGGCTGCCAGCCCTACTCCATACTACTAATATCTTGCAGCAGAGTGATAGTCTCTCTCGTCAAGTTAGCTTCCTGCTCATACAAACGCGCCAGTTGCTCATACAGCCGCCCCCGCCGACTTCTCTTCACCGAGCCAGTCAGCACCGCCGCCATCTCGCGGCAAAGGATACCCGCCTCGGCGTGGCGCGCACCATACGCCGCCAATCGCCGCAGCGAAGCCAACTCATCGAACGGCGGCTGGCGCTTACCGCTTATCTTACCCTCACCCGCTGCCAGCGGCGGATGATTACTATAGTCAAGCAGCAGTACCATCCCACCACTATTCAGCAGTACCACCCCACCACTATTGCCGCTCCCTGGCCGCTTAACCACCCCCGCCTGCTCAAGCTCCCCGATATACACCCGCACGGTGCGCTCACTAACAGAATCAGCCAGCGCGCTAGCTATCTGCTTGATCATCGGCCACTCCCCCCACCGCTCCCGATAATCGCGGATGAAGTTGACGATCTGCTCATGGCGTGCGTCCATCTAGTATGTACCCCCCGCCCACAGCGCGGCGAGTAGCAGCGCAATGAAGAACAGCAAGCCAACCAGTTGCAGCAATCTGCTCACCGCCGCCACATCCTCACCAATCGCTTGATGCTAACCGCATAACCGTAATTACCGTCGGAGCTTGGTGCATATCTCGCCGCCACTGCGTCAACCGTGTACAGCCCGCTGCCAAAGTAGAGCGGCCCGACGATTAGTTCAAACCACGCCTTGATTCCCCCTCTCCAAGAGGGGTAGTATCGCCAACAGTGCGCTCGCTTGCAGCCAGCCGAGTAGGTCATGTTGCCTGGATTGTGGTACCTGGCAGGCGTGCTGCCATCCGTGCCAAACTGGTTCTCCAACCCCCAGAACGCCATCAAATAAACATCATCTACACCATACTGCCAACTCAGCTTAACGATGTAGCTACCGAGGCCGACAGCGGGCGAGTGATGCGCGGCCAGAATAGCATCAACCCGCTGCGCCGACAGCGTAGGCACATGACGCAGGTCATAACTCGGCGAGCGGAACAGCAGCAGGATGTAGAGCAGCGACCTAAGCATTGGCATATCCACGCCACCGCGCCGAGGAGATAAATGCCGATCAGCACCGCCAGCAGGCTATATACTACAAGCTCAACGTTGCCCAGTTTGTCGTCGCTCTGCTCATCGTCCATCACATCGCCCAAAGCATCACGCTGTGGTCGCTCGCTCATCGCATCCCTCCCAGCGCAGCCGCTATCAGCGCGAATCCCAGCGCCGCCCCAAAGCCAACGATCAGCATCGCGGCCAGCAGGGCGATGCCAACCCAGCGGAGCAACTTCATCATTGTGTCCCGCCGTGCTTGCATGGGTAACGCTCACCCTTCACGCCGGTAATGATCCAGTCGCCAGCATCAGCGTGCATCGTACCTTCCAGCGTTCGATACTTCATCTCCACACCTCATTTTCGATGCAGGCGGCCCGCCACGTAGACGCCGCCCTTCTGCTACTTACTGGTTGGCTGGTGGTTCGGCGGGTACTGGCATCGGGCCTGGTTCGGGCTTATCATCATCCACCTGACCACTGGGGACTGGCAAGCCATGCTCATCAGTCGGCGGCTTCTCCGTGTTCGTGACCGT
>QHBQ01000015.1 GCA_003243865.1 Candidatus Chloroheliales bacterium
TAGGCAAAGGAATTAGCTGGCACGTCGCTGAAGGTGGGTGTGCCTGGGGTATTCAGCGTCCAGCCTTTGGCGTTCACTACGATGATGACGATCTGCGCCCTGGTGATGTTGTCGTTGGGGCCGAAGCAGGGGTAGGCGTGGCCGATTGCCGCGCACTGCGCCTGATTGTAGCCGCCGATGACGTTATGCGCGTGGGCGGTCTCGATATACTGATAGGCCCAGTAGTTGGTCGGCACATCGCTGAAGTAGGGTGTCGGCGGGTTAATCAGCGGATAGCCGAAGCCAGCCACTATCATCTTGGTGAACTGCGCCCGCGTAGTGTTGGCGTTGGGCGCGTAATAACCATAGCTGATGCCACTGACTATACCGCGTTCCGCCAGCCAGTGGACGAAGGGATACCACAGGCTGCCGGGCGGCACGTCGTAGAATTCGTTGGGGCCGAGGGTGGGGGTGGCGGAGGGGATGATTGTTGGCGTGGGGGTGGGACTAGGAACAGCGCTCGCGGGGTGGATGCCGATGAAAGGCTTGTTAGTATGATTCAGTTCGCTGGTACCAAAGCTCCAGGTGACAATGTTGCCGTAGCTAGCAACCGCGCCGCCCGTAAGAACAGCATAAGAGCCTATCGGCCAGAGGTAGTCACGTACCCAGGTGCTGCCGTTCCAGTGTACAGTGAGCCCATCGGTAGACCAGATGTCGCCAGGACCATTGGCTGAGACGCTGTACAAGCCACAGCAGGTGCTAAGCCCGGCACTGGCGACTGCCCAGGTGTTGGTGGCACCATTCCAACGTTGGGCAAGCGAGGCGAATGAAGAACTACCTCCACGCCCGACCGCCCAGACTTCAGTTGCGGAGACGGGTACAACCCCGTAAAAACGAGCGCTGCCACTCACTGGCGCGGCGGGAACCAGGTTCCACGTGCCAGTATAGTGCAGGGTAAAAGGGGCATAGTTGCTGCTGCCAGTCGGTTTGTAGTAGCCGACCGCCCAGATGTCGGTATTGGTTCGGGCGCGGATGGATTGTATGTAAATCGAGGTGCCAGGCGGCAACGGGATATTTTCCCTCCTCCAGACACTGCCATCGTAGTGGTCAATGTAGCTGCTACCCGCCACCCAAAGGTCGGTTGGTGAGGTGGCGACTAGCGTGCTGTAGAAGTAATCGCTGTTTGGCACTTGTGCCCAGGTAGTACCATTATAGTGGATCACCTGGTAGTGGTATTGGTCGGTCAGATAACGGCCCACCGCCCACACATCGTTGGGAGCACTGGCGGACACGTCGAAGAAGCTAGCGTTGTATGCCCCAGCTGGCTTGAGCGTGGTGCTGAGAGCGTTCCATGCGTTGCCGTTCCAGGTAAAGAGTGCGGGATTGCCATCGTCGTAAGCACCGACCGCCCAGGCGTGGTTTGAGTCAAGCGCCACAGCGTTAGCGAAGTTGAAATTATTACCCGAACTGCCGTTGTAGCCAATGCCTGCCTCCCCGACAACCGGATAGTTGGGCAACTGCGTCCAGGCTGTGCCGTCCCAGTGTTCCACTCTGGTATGATACACGTCGAAATGGGAGCCAACTGCCATTACGTTACCTGCTCCGGCGGCAGCGACTGCATCCAGGTCGCCGCGCCCACCCGGACCACCTACCAGTGCCCAGGTGTTGCCGCTATCGGTTGTGTGAAGCCTTAGTGGATAGGCGTCATCACCGACCGCCCATAGCTCGGTGGGAGAGATTGCCACTGCCGCAAACAGGTAGCTTTGGTTTCGTGGCCCGCTGGGGCTGTTCTGCTGTGTCCACGAGCTACCGTTCCAACGGTAGATGAGGGTTAGAAAGTTATAGTTGCTGTCCTCGTAGTTACCAAAGGCCCAGGCGTTGTTCGTATCGGTGCTAACTACACTGCTTAGGCCACTCTGCGTGCCGATGCTAGGTAGGCTGATCTGCGTCCAGCTTGTACCGTTCCAGCGTACCAGGTAGCTGCTGGAGTAGTCGCAAGAACCGACCGCCCAAACTACGCCACCACCGCCCGCCACCGATGAGAGTGAGCAGTAATGACCTGCGCCGGGGGTGGGAACCGCTACCTGTGTCCAGTTACTGCCATCGTAGTGAAGCGCCAGCGGGCTAGGATTGTAGTTCTGGTCGGTGGCCTGGCCTACTACCCAGACATCGTTGCTGGCAAACTCTTTGACTGCGCTGAGGTCGAAGCCGGTGGTGTTGGTGATTGTGGTGCTGATCAAGCCCCAAGCAGTGCCATCCCAGTGCATGATCAACGGTTGGTATGTTGGATAGGTCTCATTGAAGCCAACTGCATAGGCTTCGCTGGAGGATAGCGCGTCTACCGCTTCCAGGCCGTTATAATCAATAGTATTGAAGGTGCCGGTGTAGAAGACACTCCAGGCCGTGCCATTCCATCGCTCGATTAGTGAGTTTTCCTCGCCGTAATTGCCTACAGCCCAGCCGTCATTGTTGCCTAGCATCGCTACACCATACAGGTAAGAAGGTGCTGGCCCTGCAGTTGGTGCAGGTACCTGCGCCCAACTGCTGGTCAGCGGGTTGCTCGCGCCGACTGGCGGAATAAGACGTTGGGTTTGGTCTTGCAGGGTGGGGTCGTTG
>QHBQ01000285.1 GCA_003243865.1 Candidatus Chloroheliales bacterium
ATCTCCATTGCCAAATCGGCCATGCCGCCTGTGAAGACGACCAGCAGCAGCACCGGCAATGAGCGGCGGCCATCCCTTGCGCTCAACAGCCCCAGCACGGCGACGAGCAGCAGCGCGACGGCGAAGAGCAGCACGGTCATATCGGTGCCGAAGGCGGGCATCATGAACAGCACTGGCACGAAGGTGCCGACGATGCTGCCAACGGTACTGAGCGCATAGATGCTGCCTGCCACCCGCCCGCCGTTGCTGACGCTGCCGAGGCTGAGGCGAATGGCGAACGGTGCGACCATCCCCATGATAATCATCGGCACGGCAAAGAGGGCGACCACCGCCAGCAGCGAACCGAGAAACCCGCCTACGCTGCTACCCTTGAAGGCATCGAGCGAGAAGCCGAGGATGGGCTGGGCAATCCAGGGTATCAGGGCAAACAGGAAACCAGCGATAGCAACCAACTGGTAGAGTAGCGCGGGGCGCGGGGAGCGGTCGGCCAACTTACCACCGAGGTAGTATCCGACGGTCAGATAAATCAGCACCAGGCCGATGACCACCGCCCAGATTAGCTGGCTGCTACCGAAGTAGGGTTGTAGCAGGCGGCTGGACAGCATCTCCATCGCCAGCCCGCTCATCCCCGCGGTGAACACGACCAGCAGCAAGAGAGGCTGCGAAACCGCCGCCTCTGTGCTGCCCTGCATCGTTGCCGCAGCCGTTATCTTGCCGCTCTGTTCCTGTAGCGTTGCCATCGTTCTCCTTCGCCACAGGGCGAACGACGGTTCGCCCCTACAGCACACCACCCTCAAGGGTGAGCGCGTGCCGCTATTATACAAGAGAACGAAGCGGCAAGCAAACAGCGTTTGACGCCACCTCGCCCAGCGGTTATAATGGGGCTGCGAAGCATCCTTGACCCACCTAGAGTATTGCTAAGGAGAGTAATCAGCTATGACCTGTCCGAACTGCGGTAGCCAGCAACCGGCTGGCGCTCGTTTCTGCGATCAATGCGGCACGCCGCTGGGCCAGTCACAGCCCACTGCTGCCGCTGCTCCGGCCACCGCTGCGCCGGTTGCGACTACGCCTGCCGTAATCGCCGCGCCGCTGGCCCAAACCGGCCCCGGCGGTGGCCTGATTTGCCCGGTCTGCGGCGCGGCCAATATTCCCGGCGAAGTGTTCTGCGAGAATTGCGGCGCGTCGCTGATCAGCACCCCACCCACGCCGGTGAGCGCGGGGGTCGCTACTTCGATGCCTGCGGCCAGCGCGGCACCGGCTATCCCTGCCGCTGCTGTAGAGCTAACCCCGGCCGCGGCCACCACCGCTCCGGTTGCTATGCCTCAGCCGGGGACAATAACAGCGCCACCGCGCCCGCGCCTGGTAGTGGTCGAGGGTGGGTCGGAGATACCGCTGCCCCCCCGTGATGTGGTCTACATTGGGCGCGAGGATGCGGTCAGCAACTCGTTCCCCGACATTGATACTACCCCGTTCGGCGGGATGGACAAGGGCGTATCCCGCCGCCACGCCGCGATCCACCACCAGGCCAACGACGGCTACATCCTTGAAGACCTCGGCTCGGTCAACGGCACCTACATCAACCGCGACCGGCTCGATGCCAACGAGAAGCGCAACCTGCTGCCTGGCGACACCATCAATCTTGGCCGCCTCGGGCTCCGCTTCGAGGTATAGCGTTGACCCCTCCCCCAAAGGGGGAGGTTGGGTGGGGGAACGAGTCGCGCAGCACGGACCCACCCCCAGCCCCTCCCGGCGGGAGGGAGTTAGGCCCCAGCCCCTCCCGTCGGGAGGGGGCAAAACTCCTCCCCCATCGGGGGAGGCTGGGTGGGGGAGCGAGTCACACATGAAGCATAAACTGATGGTTGTCCTGACCCTGCTTGCTGCGCTGGCCGCGCTGCTATCACTGCCCCAGGCGCAGGTGAATGCCCAGGCCACGCCGCCCCGCGTAGTGGCAATTGACCCCGGACACGGCGGCAGCGAGTACGGCGGCGCACACTACAACAAGCAGAGCTACGTTGACCTTTACGAGAAGACTGCCAACCTAAAGGTCGCGCTGCTGCTCGCCGCCAGGCTGCGGGCGGCTGGCTACATCGTGGCGCTTACCCGCGCCACTGATAGCCAGGTCAACATCCCGCGCACCGACCGCAACGGCAATGGGGTGATTGACACCGACGACGACCTGCAAGCGCGAGTGGACATCGCCAACGCGGCCAAAGCCGACATCCTGGTTAGCCTCCACCATGACTCGCGCACCTATAACACCGCATACGATAACGCCACCGTATACTACTGCGCAGAGTGCGGCCATGTCTACAACTCGGTGCAGCTGGGCCTGAGCATCAGCGCAGCGTTCAGCGAAACCTACGCCTTGCATGGCTGGCATATACCGACGCGCGGCGTCATCCCCGACAATACTTTGGGCAAGCCCAGCGGCCACCTCTATCTGCTCGGCCCGCACAACTGGCGCATCAAGCGGCCCAGCGCTATGCCCGGCGTGCTGGTCGAGCCGCTGTTCCTAACCAACGATTACGCCTACGCGCTGGAAACTGCCCCCGGCGGCTATGAAGTGATGGCCGACGCCTACTACCTCGGTATTACCAACTACTTCATCAACAGATGAACGATACCCCAGCCAGCCCCACCATGCTCGCCAACCGGCGTGGGCTGGCTCGTCTGCTCATCTTCCTGCTCTACCTGCTATTCACCATCGCCATGCTTGTCTCCATCCTGCAAGTCCCCGCCGCTATCAGCATTGGCGCGAGTAAGCAGGAGGCTACGCTGGGCAACTTCTACCCGACCGAGCATCGCGGTCAGCTGGATTATCGCTGGACGAAGGAAGTCTC
>QHBQ01000173.1 GCA_003243865.1 Candidatus Chloroheliales bacterium
GGCATCTCGGCGCGACAGGGCGGGCACCAGCTTGCCCAGAAGTTGACGATGGTCAGCTTGTGAGCGTGAGCGACGGTGAGCAGATTAACCGATTTGCCGCTGAAGTCGTTTAGGGTAAAGTCGAGCGCAGCAGTGTTGACCTGAATATCGCCACCGCCTGGGTTAGGCGTGCCAATCGAGCCGGGGGCTTTATCCTTGCCGCCGCCCTGATAGTCGGAAACCTGAGCGCCAGCGTCGCAAGCGGCCAGCAGGACGGCAACAACCACGATGGTCAGCGCAAATCTGGCTCTGGTCATCATCAAACAGGTCCTTCTACGAAGCAATTGAGTTGAAAAATAGGGATAGCCCAGCGTTGAGTATAGCAAGGCAGGGGCGGAGGTGTCAAGCACGGGAGCATAAAGGTTTCATATATTCAGGCATGAGGCACGAGGCATGAGGCATGAGTGTAAGGGCGGGTGGCACTCGCCCTGGGGAAGCGGCCAGTAAGCCAGTGAACTGAAGCACCTCTAAACTAAGCCCCCAGCGGGGGTTGGGGGAGAAAGCTCGAAGCGCCAGTCATGCTCATCTGGGGGCTTTTTTGCTAGTGGCGGGGTGGCATTGACGTAGAGCAATATCTCTCCCCCAAACCCCCGCTGGGGCTTAGTTGGTTGCTGGTCAAGATTATCCCCCGCTGGAGGCTTAACATCGTGCCGCGCCACACCTCCAAAATTAGGGGTGTCTCATGTTTAATCTTTCGTCTTTAATCTCAAAAACAGATTGCCCCAGGTGGTGGGGTTATTGTAGGTGCGGTGGGGCGAAGAACTGAGCATCTGTTCCTGCGCGGCGGTGTTGGGGGTGTCGTTGTCGCTGTAGTCAATATCGTAGCCGATGGCGCGACCGGCTCCGGGCTGGAAGCCGAGCGTACTCCAGGGAATCGCCGCTTCCAGGGCATAGCCATTGCCGCGCGGTTGGGCAGCAACCTTGATGCTGGCAATCAGCTTCGGGTCGCGTTTGCTCCAAATGTAGGCTTCGGGGGCAATCCTGGCGAAATCGCCAGGGGAGAGGCCAATCTGGAAGTCGTCACCATCCATCGCCGTGTTGCTGAAGTCACCCCCCAGGTCGGTGTCGAACCAGACCTCGATGTGGTCGCCCTTGTAGAGGTCGCCGCCAGTAGCGGTCTGCACATGAACGTTGTCGTTGACGCCGACGGCGAGATAGAAGTTGTTCGCATCCCAGCCCTCGTAGGATACGCCGCTGAGATCGCTGGGGCCGCCCCAGCTCTTGCTACGGGGCAGGCCAGGGACAATGTTAGCGGTCTGGCTAATCTCGATACCGGAGTTCACCTGCCACTCGTTAAGCCTGCCGTCAATCACGGGCGGCTGATCGAAGTGCAAGGCAGCGTAATCGAGGCCATTGCCTTGCCGCTTCGGGCCGTTGTAGACGGCGGTGGCGGTGGTCGGCGGATTAGTTGCCCTCCCCGGCACCGGGGTGGCCGCGATGCCACTCGTACCGCCCGGTGCCGGGGTAATCGCGCTGCCACTCGGGCCACCTGGCTTGGGCTGACTGGAGATGACCAAGTAGGCAATTAGTACACCGATAAGCAGCAGCAGGATGATGAACGCGACCCAGAGGCCAACGTTAGGTGAGCGGACAGGCTGGCTGCGCTGCGGCGAGGGGGTGAGGCGGCGGGCGAGCGGTGCGGACGAGGCTGTACGGTTGGGCAACACGGGCGCGATGGGGCGATTCATCGGTGTGGGCTTTACCGGCTGCTGGTAGAGGGGAGGGCGGCTCGGCGGGTTGGTTTTGGGTTGGTCGGCACGCAAACGAGGGGGGGTGGTATGTAGGCTAGCCGCGTGCTGCGCAACCGCGCTGAGCGCTTCGATCATGCCGGTTGCGGTGGTGAAGCGGTCGGCGGGATGCTTGGCGAGGGCGCGGTCCATCACCATCTGAGTGCCGGCGGGCAGGCGCGGGTTGAAGCGGCTGAGCGGTGGTGGTGGGTCGTTCAGTTGGGCGCGCAGCACCTCCGGCACTGCCTTGTCGAAAAAGGGCGGGTTGCCGGTCAGCATCTCATAGGTGACGATGCCGAGCGCGTAGTTATCGCTGCTGGCGGTGGCCTCCTCGCCGCGCACCTGCTCCGGCGACAGGTAGTCCGCCGTTCCCATCACCATGCCGACGGCGGTGAGGTGGCTCTGATCCTGGGCACGGGCAATGCCAAAATCTGTCAGCACCACTTCGCCAGTGTGTGGGTTGACGATGATGTTGCCGGGCTTGATGTCACGGTGGACGATGCCGGTCTCGTGGGCGTAGTCGAGAGCCAGGGCAACCGGGCGCAGCAGGGTCACGGTACGGCTGAGGGTGAGGGGCGCATCGCGGGTGATGATGTCGCGCAGGGTCTCGCCGGGGACGTAACGCATCGCAATGTAGTGATACGGCCCCTCCTGGCGCACATCGTAGATGGCGACGATGTTGGGGTGCTGCAAGCGAGCAGCAGTGACCGCCTCGCGGTTGAAGCGTTCGACCGCAATAGGATCTTCGGCAAGGGCGGGATCAAGCACCTTGATGGCAATGATGCGGCCCAGCGTGGTGTCGCGGGCGCGATACACGCTTGCCATCCCGCCCGCGCCAATCACGCCTTCGACCTCATACTTGCCCAGCTTCTTGCCAACCAGGTCGTCCACGCCCACCCCCGATTGCAGATTGTAGATTGCAGATTGCAGAGAGGCTTTTTGCTACTCATGCCTAGTGCCTCATGCCTCAAGAGTGCTTGATATTGGTGAAGGCGGCGAGGCCGGGATAAGTGGCGGCGTCGCCGAGTTCCTCTTCGATGCGTAGCAGGCGGTTGTACTTGGCGGTGCGCTCACCGCGCGCCGGTGCGCCGGTCTTGATCTGGCCGGTATTGAGCGCCACCGCGAGGTCGGCGATGAAGGTGTCGTCGGTCTCGCCAGAACGGTGCGAGATGACTGCAGTCCAGCCTGCCTGCTGCGCCATCCTCACTGCGGCAATCGCTTCGCTCAAGCTGCCAATCTGGTTAACTTTTGCTAGCAAGGAGTTGCAGGAATGTTCGTCAATCGCCCGCCTGATGCGCTCCACATTGGTGACCAGCAGATCGTCACCCACCAATTGCACGCGGTCGCCGAGGCAGGTGTGCAACAGCTTCCAGCCCTCCCAGTCATCCTCGGCCATGCCATCTTCCAGCGAGATGATTGGGTACTTGCTCACCCAGTCGGCCCAGTAGTCCGCCATCTCCGCGCTGCTGAGGCTGCGGCCCTCCTTCGCCAGCTTGTACTTGCCGTCCTCGTACAGTTCGCTGATAGCGGGGTCGAGCGCGATGTAGACCTGTTCGCCCGCCTTGTAGCCTGCCGCCTGGATCGCTTTCAATATCACTTCAACAGCGGCAGCGTTGGACTTGAGCGAAGGAGCAAAGCCACCCTCGTCGCCGACATTGGTGGAGTAACCACCATCGTGCAGCACCTTCTTCAGCGCCTGGTAGATCTCTACGCCCCAGCGCAACCCTTCGCTGAAGCTGGCTGCGCCCACCGGCATGACCATAAACTCCTGGAAGTCGGTCGAGTCTTCGGCGTGCTTGCCGCCATTGAGGATGTTGAACATAGGGATAGGCAGGGTGCGGGCAGAAACACCGCCGAGGTAGCGGTAGAGCGGTATTTCGAGCGTGATGGCGGCGGCGCGGGCCGCTGCCAGGGAGACGCCGAGGATGGCGTTCGCGCCCAGGTTGGCCTTGTTCTTGCTTCCATCCAACGCCAGCATCGCTTCGTCAATCGCCGACTGATTAAGCGCGGAGTAGCCGATCACCGCCTCGGCGATGCGCTCGTTGACGTTGCCCACCGCCTTCAGCACACCCTTGCCGCCGTAGCGCGACTTGTCGCCGTCGCGTAGCTCGACCGCCTCGTGCGCGCCAGTGCTGGCCCCGCTGGGAACGGCGGCGCGGCCCTGCGCGCCATTGACCAGGCTTACGTCTACCTCGATGGTGGGGTTGCCACGCGAGTCGAGTATCTCGCGGGCAATAATATCCTCAATTTCAAAGTTGGGCATGGCGGTTCCTCCCTGTCTATCTTCGGTTACGCCGCTAATGATATAGGAAGGGAGGGAGGATTGTCAACTGCTTCATGGTCATGAGTCCTGTGCGCCTCAACAATTGCGTTCCGCTACTAACTTTGGTATAATCAGGGCGGCAGTTACAACATAGATGGTCTAAGCGAGGACGCTGGTGCGGCGGCGCGAATTAGGGTTTCGCCGGATTAGCGAAAACCTGCACCCAATTATTGTCGCGGTCGGCCACATAGAGCTTGCCACTGCTATCGGTGGCGAGGCCGGAGGGATTGGCGAACCGGCCGGGGTCGCTGCCGGGGCCGCCCAGCAGGTTGATGCTACCATCGCTAGTGTTCAGCATATAGATGCCGCCCGCAGTGTAATCGCTGAGGTAGACCAGGTTCTTGTAACTCGCCAAGTGCATACTGGCTTGACCGCCGCCGATGTTGCCGATCTTCCACTCGGCGATGTATTTGCCGTCGGGGGTGTACTTGATGATGCGTTGGTGTAGGTCTACCACGTAGACTGAGCCGTCATCGCCAACCGTAACGTCGAATGGCTGATCGGCGCGGCGCGGATCGAGCTTGCCGCCTACGATGGGGAAGTCCTGATCGCCGCTGATCACTTTCAGCAGGTTATCGCTCGGGTCAATCTTGAGGATGTCACTGCCGCCAGTGTTGGCAATGTAGAGGTTGCCTGCGCTGTCCACCGTCAGCCCGCTGGGAGTGTAGGCGCAAACTTGTTATTGGTGTTGCGATGGCCGATTAGCTTGCCGTTGTTATCGTAGACCTCCAGCGTCTTACCCACCGGATCGAGGACATAGACCTGCCCATGATTGTCCACCGCTAGGTCGAACAGCCTGGCCGAGCCGTCGGTGGTGTCGGGTAGCGCGGGCCAATCGGCCACTTGCTTGCCGCTCTTGTCAAACTTGTAGACATGGGGCGGTTGGTCCTGGCCGATGAAGATATTACCCTGCGGATCTACGCCGATGCCTTGCGGGTGGCTAAACGGCGCTTGACCGGCGGTGGGTATAACCAGCGTGGGAACCAGCGGGGTAGCGATGCCGGTAGCTACCGGGTATGGCGCGTTGGTGGGGTTGAAGTCGGCTAGCTGATCCGCTCGCCAGATGTTGGGGTCGGGGCGAAGCATGTGGCTGGGTATCAGCGCACTACCGCCCGGCTGCGAGGGATACGACCAGTAGAGCTTGACTGAGCCGAAATCCTGCCGCCACTGGTAATCTATCTCGATATTGTGCGGGCCAGCGGTGAGCGGCAGCGCCGCTCCCGCTACTGGCTGTTCGCCGCCGCTGCTCGGTCCGCCGGACAGGATCGGCTGATCGTCAATCTTGAGCGTAGTTGGCCCTTCGCAGGTCACACTGAAGCTGTAGTTATCCGTGACTGGGGCAATCAGACTGCCCCGCCAGGTAATGGTGAATTGCCCGCTGGCCTGCACCAGGTCAACGGTGTGCATAAAGCCAATGAAGGGGTCAACGCGGCGGGCGGCCACCGGCTGGCCCAGCGGCGCGTATTCGCCCATCAAGCCGTACTGCTGGTTGGAGAGCGGCCCGTTGTAGAAGTAGTGGGCAGGGATGTCGGCGAGTGACCCAGCGGGGATGTGCCAGCGCAAGCTGATGCGCTGGTTGGTGTTGGGCAGCGCCGCTCGCAAGCTGAGATGATGCCAACCCTGGGCAAATACCAGATTGGTGCTGGTAACAGTTTCGCCTGCGCCGAGGTCGAGCCACGACTGCCCATCGAGGTGGAGGTTGAGCGGCGCAGGCTTGCCCGCTGCGTCGGCGCTCTTTAGCTCCAGGTTATACTGGCCGTAGCTCGGCGCGTACAGGTTGCCCTCCCAGCGAATGCTAGCCGGGTAGCTGAGGTTGGGGGGCGGGCTATGCGGTGCATCGCTCAGGCTGTAGGAACTGAAAGTCGCCAGCGCGGGGCCGGGCGTGGCGGTCTCCAGGTCGGTAGTCGCATAGTATCGGGCGGTAAGCGCCTGGCTGGCGGCAATCTGGGTGCGCGGCACGATGTAGCTGGTAAAGGCCACGCTCTGGTCAGAGGCGTACTTGATCACACTGGTGCCGCCGTGGGGGTAGTATTGCTTGATTGTGTCGAGAAATGGCTGATGGTAGGGGAAGATGAGGAACGCGGCATCCTTGGTTGGGGGATCGTGAATGGGCAGCAAATTGGGGGGGTTGAAGAAGTCCGCGCCCTCGATGTTAGGGGCGCGATAGGTTGTGAGCGCATAACCATAGTAGAACCGGTGCATCCCCATGAAGTAGATATGGTAGCCGGGGCCGAGTCCCGCAATGTATTGGGCTTGGGTATCGTTGGTGATCCAGGGGTAGGTGCTGGGGTAGACGGTAAAGTAGGTGTTGATGTTCTGCGCAGCCCAGAGCAAGACCACGAGCGCGAGGATGAGGTTGAGGTAGGCCGGGCCGGTACGTGGCGGGTGGACAACTCGGGTAAGCAGTTTAACTGCGGCAGCGCGGCCAACCGGGCGGGTTGGTAGACGAGTGTCAGCCGAAGGGCGGTTAACAGGCCGGATGGGTAGGCCGCCAGCATAAACCCGCCGGGCAGGACGGGTCTGGTACGCCGCCAGGCTGCCTACTCCTTGCATCATCACGTTGCCGCCTACCGAACCCGCGCCAGAGGCCATCAGTGCTGGCTGGGTGCTGGATGTGAACGCCCGGTGCAACGCATTGCCGTGCCGCCGCATCCAGTCGCGCAGTTCGGGGCGGATAAACCAGCCAGTCTTCTCCGCCTCATAGACGATCTTGTTGAGCAGCACGGCGGGGAAGGCAACCCAGGCAGGTGGCAACCCCGCCACGCGCAGCACATCGGGAGCGCCCACCGTCATCGCCATCGCGATAAACATCGCGGGCCAGAACCAGATGTTGAACAGCATATAGCGGGGGTCGCGCCAGCGCCACAGGAAGTAAGCCATCCCCAGGATAGTCAGGATCGCCTCGCTGGGGTTGAGCAGTGGCAGGCCGGTGGTGTAGAAGTAATCCCGGTCACCAGTGGCGTTGAGTACCAGGTATGTTACCTTGGCCTGGTTCCAGAGCATCTTGCTCCAGCCCTGATTCCAGTTCTCGATAATATTCTGTACCGCCTGGATACTGAGCGGGCCAGCGGGTCCCTCGTACGGTGGGTTGGCTGGCAGCGGGATGCCCCAGCGAGCGAAGGTCTCCTGCGCCGCGCCGCCGTAGCTGACATAGACAGCGCTCATCCGCTCGTTAAAGAGGCTTGGATACTTCACGGTGTATCCCAGAATCGGCGCAGCCATGATCAGAGTAGCAAAGGCGCAGACCGCAATATGCGACCAATAATCGCGCACGAAGGTTATGCGACGCACCAGCAGATAACCAACCACCAGCACCAGCAGTACGGCAATCAGGCGCGAGGAGGGATACAGATAGAGACTGAAGCCAGCGGCAAGACCGCTCCACACGAAGTCCAAATAGCGCTTGGTGCGTAGCCCCTTGTACAGAAAGTAGAAACAAATCACCCAGCAGGTAGCGATCTGCTCGGTGCCCTGAGTATAGCGGCTGAACTGGATTTGCACATCGCTAACTGCGAGGAGCGATGCGCCAATTAGCGCGACGCGCCCCTTGAACAGCAGCCGCAGCAGCAGGTACATGAAGAAAACCGTCACCACCCCGGATAGAGCAGTGGTCCAGCGCAGCGCGGCGATGCTGGTATCGCCCAGCACCCACATCCCCGGCACGATCAAATAACTGACCATGCTCGGCACATTGTACCAGGGGCCGGGGCCGAGGAACGGCGCACCGATGAAGTTACCGTGCTCGATCTGGCGGGCGATCAAGCCAAGATACGCTTCGTCGCCGAATACGCCGGTCGGCACCCCGCTGAGGTTGTAGAGGCGCAGCGCGGCAGCGACCAGCAGAATTACGCCAACCAGTGCCATCTCGATGCGATGATTGGCGAAAACCCAGCCCTCACCGCCCACGCGACCATCCTCATCAATCGCGCTGGTGGCGTATTCATCGGGGTTGAGGCTGTTCAGCGGCCAGGTGTCGTGGCGATGGTACACGCAGGCGACTACCAGCAGGGTGATGCTGATCGCCCAGTAGATAATTGCGCCGAGGTCATTGCCATTGTTTCCATCGAGCGGGATCGCCAGCCAGCGGTTTACCCCTAGCCAGGCGGTTAGCCCTGCACCCACCAGTAGCGCGAAGCGCCACCAGGGGATGGCGAATACGCGACGAAGGCCGGACTGTACCCACGCCTGGTGCAAGCCGACCACGATGTTGTTCGCGGCTGGGGTCGCCTCTGCGGCGGGCGGCTGGTAGCTGCCGCTGCGGAAGAATATCTTGGTCTTATAGGTGAACAGGAAGGCGATGACGATCAGCGAGCAGCCAATTAGGTAAAACTTGGGCGCGTCGCCGTAATCGTCCTGGTAGTAGCCATTGAAGCTGCTGTAGATGCGCTGGCCGAGAAAGCCGAACACAATAGCAACCAGCGCCAGCCAGAAGCCACGATGCGCGATCAGCCACCGCCCGATACGGCGCAGCCAGGCAGCAAGAACATCGCCTCTGCTAGTTACCCGTCGCTCAGGGCGGGGCAGTACGGCTACAGCAGGGGGTGAGGCGACGATGTCAAGGCGTGGCGCTACCAGTGGGGAATCTTGAGGTGAGTCCAATTGAACTGCATCGAGGGTAGATACGGACATCATCGCCTCGGATTCTGATTGGGGCGGAGCGGCGGTGTCGGTTAGGGTATTCTCTTCCAGCCCGCTGGTTTGGTTGGAATGCAAGGCAGGCGTATCCTTCCTGATGGTCAAGAGAGCGAGGTTGGCTATGGCAGGGCTACTAACCCTACCCGCCGAGTGCTGCGTTATTCTATCATAGGCAGGGGATACGGTCAAGCCGAGTCGCCATCCGTGTTGACGACACGAGACGAAAATTGGCAACCACAGGCACAAATATGGTATAATTACCTACTTGCCTGATTAGCATCTGAACCTGAGAACGAGAGTGAGAGCCGAACCATGACCCCAACCCCTGAACCGATTAGCCGCCTGATCGAGGAGTTTGCCAAGCTGCCGGGCATTGGTCCGAAGAGCGCGGCGCGGCTGACCTTCTACCTGTTGCGCACTGGCAACGCGGCGGAGAACCTCGCCGATGCGCTTACTGATATGCGCCAGCGCATCATCTTCTGCGCAACTTGCTTCAACATCACCGAGAACGACCCTTGCGCGATTTGCGGCAACCCCAACCGCGAACATAGTCGCATCTGCGTGGTCGAGGAGCCGCTCGATGTGCTGGCAATCGAGCGCACCGGCGGCTACAAAGGTGTCTATCACGTGCTGGGTGGGGCAATTTCGCCACTTGAGGGGATAATGGCCGAAGACCTGAAGATCAGCGAACTGCTCACCCGCTTGCGTGGCGGCAGGGTCGAAGAGGTCATCCTCGCCACCAATCCCAACCTCGAGGGTGACGCCACCGCGATGTATCTGCAACGCCAGATCCACCCGCTCGGCGTGCGCACCACCCGCCTGGCACGCGGCCTGCCGATGGGCGGCGACCTCGAATATGCCGACGAGGTGACGCTCACCCGCGCCTTCGAGGGTCGGCGGGAGATGTAACGAAGGCACGAGGCATGAGGCATGAGTCTAGCATTATAGTAAGGAGAACCCGATGAAACTTCCACGCATATCCATCATTATCACCCTCGTGCTTCTCGTCAGTCTCAGCGCCTGCAATGTGATAAGCGATAGCACCCCAACCGTACCCAGAGGCAACACCTCCCCAACCGCAGGCAACACCCCGCCCACCGCCAGCCCGACCACATTGGCGATGGCCGCTACGCCGACGAGCGCAGCAGCAGCAGCAATCCCGACCACGACCAACAACATTGCGGTCGCGCCCACCTCTACCGCAGTCGCCTTCGACCTCCCAACCGTCACTGCTGCACCGCCGACTGCTGGGCCTCTACCTGCAGCGTCCGATACTCCGACCAGTGCGGCGAATAGTACCGCCACAATCGGCAGCGCTACCCCGTCAGCAGGCAGCGGCAGCGAACTGATTTTCTACCTGGGTGACGACTCGATCTACACGATCAAGCCGGACGGCAGCAACCGCCAGCTTGTCACCAAAGTCAGCAAGGGCGCGAACCAGGATGTGTCTGCAATGAGCGCCAGCGCCGATGGCAAGCATCTCGCTTACGAACTGGTTGACAATACCACCGATGAAGCTGAGTACTACCTAGTCAATAACGGCAAGCCAAGCAGGCTGGATGGAGTTGCCAGCCTGCCAGTCTGGTACGGCCATCGCTTCCTTTCCACTGGGCAGCCAGGCGCTAACGACGAGCCGGGCGAGATCCTCGTCTTCAACGCCGACTCGGCAGGCGGCCCGGCTGGCGCTGGGCTGGGGGTGATGGGCAGCAATCCAGCCTGGTACCCTGATGGCGCGAAGGTTGTCTACAGCGACAAGGATGATAACATCTACAGCGTCGGGGCGAACCCGCCGCCTACTGGCAAGCTGAACCCTGACCTCATCATCAAGCTGAACGACAAGCCAGCGGGGGACAATGAGGACTTCTTCGGCGTGATGTTTGTGGCCGTTACTCCTGATGGCAAAACCCTGGTGTTCGGTGGTGAGCAACTCAAGAACGTAGGGGCCAGTGGCAACGGTCAGCGGCTTTGGATGTATGACCTGAATAAGGGTCTAGGCAAGACCCTGAATGATGTACAACCTTTCACCGACTTCGGTGGCAGGTATGGCGGCAGCAACAACTATGGCTTCGTCAATCAGAACACCATCGTGGTCGCCTCTGACTTCCATATCAGCGCCTGCGCGGTTGGCTCGGCGATTGATGTGCTTGGTATTGGCAACGATATCACCGCCACCGTTCCTCTGCCTGGACAGCAGGGCGACACCTACGCCGGCCTCTATGGACTCAGCGTTGCGCCAGGCAATCCTAATCACTCAAGTCCAACCTTTGCCTACAGCTTCGATAACTACACCTGCGATAATGCGGACGCCGGGCAGACCATTACTCAAGCGCCCGCCGTCTATGTCTGGAGCAACAGCCAAAACAATAAGGTCGCCGATGGCCGCTATCCCATCTGGGTGGATAGCAGCAACAAGCCGTAGCTGTTTCCTACACCGGTATCGCCACCAACGAACCCTAATCCGCCTTTATCAACAGCAACATAAAAGAGAAAGTGAGCTAAACCCATAACCGCAGCTCTCAACATCGAGGCCGATGTCGTTCCCGGCCTCGAGCCATTTGCCCATGAGGAGATTAGCTCCCGCCTGGGCAAGTTTATGCCGCGCCCGGCAGTTGCCAGCGAGGGTACGCACAACTTCCTCTACAGCGGCGATCTGCGCGAGTTGCTCAAGCTACGCAGCGTGATCGCCGTCTACATCGTCGGAGCCTACCCCGTCCCCCGCCCCAAAGCGCTACTCGGCCATCAATACTTTGAGTCTATCGTTGCTATCGGCGAGGCGGTAATGAAGCTGCACCCTGCTGGCACATTCGCCACCCTGCGCCTAAGCGCGGCGGGCGAGGAGTCGGCAGTGATGAGCCGCTTGCGCGATGAATTGGCCGCCCGCTTTGACCTCCGGCCCGCCAGTGATGAAGGCGACCTGCTGCTGCGGCTGCGCCCCGCTGCCCCTCTCCCCACCAGCCCTCGCCCCCGGCGGGGAGAGGGGGATAATATTGCTCCCCCCAACCCTCTCCTGCAAGGGAAGTCTGCACCCCACCCTTCCTCACAAGCAACGGAGCAGGGCAAACAACGGTTCGCCTCTACAAACTCAAACCTCAAACCTCAAACCTCAGCACTGGGATGGGAAGTGTTGACCCGCATCTCGCCGCGCCCGTTGGTGACACGGGCTTGGCGGGTGAGCAATATGCCGGGGGCGCTGAACGCCACGGTGGCATACGCGATGGTAAAGCTGACCAAGCCGCGGCCGGATGATGTCTTCCTCAACCTGGCTTGCGGCTCCGGCAGCTTGCTGATCGAGCGACTGGCAACGGTGCGGGCGCGGCTGGCAATTGGCTGCGATATTGACCGCGCCGCGCTGAACCATGCCGCCGCAAACCTGGCCGCCTTTAGCTACGGCGGCAACGCCCTACTAG
>QHBQ01000250.1 GCA_003243865.1 Candidatus Chloroheliales bacterium
CTCAACGCGCCGCCATAGGGCAGGCCCAGTTCGAGCGCGCAAACGTGATCAAATCACTAGCGATACCTACAAGGAGCAAACTTGAGCAAGAAACACAAGGCGGCCCCACCGCAAGAGGAGGCCGCTATTGAAGAGACCAACTCAGCCAGCAATGCGCTGGTCGAGGGGCTGGTAATTGAAGGCAATCGGGGGCAGTACCACGTCGAGACCGCTGATGGCATCATCATCTGCACCCTACGCGGCAAGCTGCGCAAGCAGTTCGAATACCCGGTGAGCCAGAACTGGCATCATAACGTTCAACGGATGAAGATCAAAGCCCGCGACCCGCTGTCGGTCGGCGACCATGTGCGGGTGCTACCCACCAACGCTGGCAATGGCGTAATCGAAGAGATCATCAAGAGCAGCAGCCACTCGTTCACCCGTGAGGACAGCAAGAAGGGCAACGTGCGCTCGGTGGCCGGGCTGGATCAGGTGGTGGTGGTGTTTGCCACCCGCGACCCTGCACCCCACCTGCGGCTGCTCGACCGCTTCCTCGTGGTGGCCGAGGCGCAGGAGCTTGCTACCGTTATCTGCATCAACAAGGTTGACCTGGGGGTGGATGACTGGCTGGCCGCGCGGCTCGATGTCTACCGCAAGCTTGGCTATGCGGTGGCCCTGACCAGTGCGGACAGCGGCGCGGGGCTGGGCGAACTGCGCGGGCTGTTGGCGGGTCATATCTCCGCCTTCCTCGGCTCATCGGGGGTAGGCAAATCCACCCTGCTGAACGCGCTGCAACCTGGCCTGAGCGAACGGGTTAGCGAAATCAGCGCGTCTACCCACAAGGGGCGGCACACCACCACCGGCACGCGGCTGGTGCCACTCGGCGGCGCGGCGGGCGGCTACATCGCCGACACGGCGGGCATCCGCGCCCTGGCGCTCGGCGGGGTGGCGGCAGGGCGGCTGGCCTGGTGCTTCCGCGAGTTCCGTCCCTACCTCGACCAGTGCAGCCTGGGCTATTGCCACCACACCAGTGAGCCGGGCTGCGCCATCCGCGCGGCAGTCGCCCTCGGACGGCTCGATCGCGAGCGTTATGAGAGCTACCAGCGGCTGTACCAGGACGGCGGCGATGCCGTGGGCAAATCGTGGTTCGATGCGGTCAGCAGCGAAGACCACCGCCTCGACAAGCTGGCGTATACGCCGGGGGTGTAGGTCGCTGAGACATACAAGCAGAAACGCCACTAATCTAAGCCCCCAGCGAAGGTTCGGAGGGAATCTCGCCACTGCAACCAACTAAGCCCCCAGCGGGGGTTGGGGGAGAAAAGTTGCCATGCTGTCATGCTTATCGTGAGCAATTTCCCGCTAGGGCTAGGGTTGATGCTAACGATCAGCACGGTTGTAGGGGCGAGATTTCTCCCCCACCCCCGCTGGGGGCTTAGATTAGTGGCGTTTCTGCTCGCTGGCTTACTGGCCGCAAGATTGGGGGTAGCTCATAGTTTATCTTCACTTATTGGTGCCGGTGAACGTACCAGTCACCCTAAGCGGCGTGGTCGGCGTGGTTTTACTCAGCGTATTGGTCGCCTTGATTGGTGGGGTAGCGGCAGGCATGGCCTTGGCAGGGATAGCGGTAGGGCTGGCAGCGGGCAAGCTGAACACCAGCACCGCCTTCTGGCCCAGGTCGGTGATGTAGAGCTTGCCGTCCGCAATGGTCAGGCCGCTGGGCTGGTCGAGATAATCCCTGCTATCACAGTTGCCTGCGGCATCTTTGGCAATACCGTTGGTGTCGTAGTGGATGATGGCGCAGAGCGGAGTCGCGGTGGCGTAGAGGCTGCCGTCGGGGGCGATAGCCAGGCGCGGGCCACTGACCGCATCAACCTTAGCGAAGCTCCAGCTATTCTGCTGCTGGCCTGCACTATCGTAGCGACGAATCAGTTGGGCGCCGGAGTCGCCGACGAAGAAGCCGCCACCTTGCGCCACCGCGACCCCGCCCGGCTCAACCACCTGCTGTGCCTCGGGGATGCCTGCCGCCTTGCCTGCCATCTCCTTCTGCAACTGGCCGCTGGTGGTGTAGAGTAGGATACGCTTGCCGCCAGTGTCGGCGATGTAGACGTTGTCGTTGGCGTCAATGCTCATCGCGCGGGGGTGATACATTCGGCTATCGGGGCCGCCCCACTTGCGCAGGAACTTGCCATTGCTGTCGAATACGTGTACCCAGTAGTTGGTCTCATCCAGCACCAGCACCTCGCCCGCCTTATCCACCCCAATCGCCCAGATGCTCTCGAACTTGTCGTTATCGTTTGGTCCGCCCTTGCCGCCCCAGGTGAGCAGGAACTTGCCGTTCCGGTCGTACTTGGTGATTGACTGGGCAGCGGCAGCGCTATCCACCACGTAGATATTGCCCTGCTGGTCCGCCGCCACTGCGCGAGGCTCGATCAGCTGGCCTTGACCGGCAGGCGCGCCTTTGGCGACGGTGGCGAGCAATGGCGGCCACTGCTGGCGCGGGGTGGTGGGTAGGTTGAAGCTACCAGCGGGCGGGTTGCCGCTGCCGGACGTGCTGCCCCCAGCGGAGCCGGGCTGACTCGCTGCCTGTGCGCCGGGGCCACAAGGCAACACTCCAGCGCCTTGAGGGCGGGGATGGTCTCCTAGCCAGTCACTGACCGCAAAGCCATTTTGATGCTGCTCCGCCCGCTGGATTACCTGCGCCGACCAGGTGGGGAACTCGCAATTGGCAACGTATGGCCCACGAATGAAGCGAGTGTTATCCTGGCTTTGCCAGTAGATGTAGTTGTTGATGTTGATGAGGCCGACGATAAGGACGGCAGCGGCGGTAGCGGCCACCGGCAGCCAGCGCCTATTGCGCAGCCGCACGGAGAATAGCACGATCGCCTCGATGGTAACGGTGGCGAAGTAGATGAGGGTGGGCATCCAGCCAACCCCGCGTGCGCCATCGGGAGTTACGGTGGTAATCACCTCAGTGAAGGCCCAGGGGATGATCAGCATCAGCCACCAGAGGTAGGTTTCGGGGCGGCGACGCATCCTTGCCATGGCCAGGCTGAGGATGAAACCGATAAGGACGAGCAGGCCGGTGACGGTGTCGAGCAATGGCTGACCGGCGGGGTTATAACGGCCCATCGTGACAACATCGCCGTACCAGAAACCGCGAATGTTTTTGCCAATCTGCTCCATAATGGTGCCGACCGGGTTGGTTTTGTACTCCTGCGAGTTCAGCACCAGCACCACGTTGCTGCGCTGATTGAAGAACGTCCACTTGTCCGGTCTGATGGTGTAGGCAACCTGCGGCCAAATCAGGATGGCGGTGACTGCGCCGATGACAAGGTAGCCAGCCAGCAGCCGCCCCCAGCGGCGGCGATAGAACCATAGCGCGATCGGGAAGTAGGCGATCACCGCCAGCACGATCGCCCGCCCGCCGAAGTAGCCGTAGAGACCAAGCGCGCAGAAGAAGCCGGTGGCGGCGAAGCAGAACCACACCCACCATTGCGGGGTGGACTTCTTGCGCAGGCCGTCGAGGGCGAATAGCAGGAACAGCATCGTCATCAGCATATAGAAGCAGATGTGGACGTTCTCCCAAACGCTGCGTGAAAAGTTGAGATACCAGAGGTTAGTGGCGAGCAGAAAGGTGCCAAGCAGCGCCGCGATCACCGAGAACTGGCGGCGGAGCAAGAAGTAGAAGGGAATGAGTGCAACGGTGCTGATCAGGGCGCTGGGCAGGCGGGCGGCGAAGATGCTCACTCCAAAGATGCGCAGGAAGAGGCTGAGGAGATAAGCGCTGAAGGCGGGCTGGGGCTTCCAGTCGAAACCGAAGAAGCCGTTATCCGGCGGCATACCGTGGATGATACGCAGCGCGTCCTCGGTGTTATCGGACTCGTCGGCGGTGAAGTTGTCGGGGAAGTT
>QHBQ01000016.1 GCA_003243865.1 Candidatus Chloroheliales bacterium
TGGAGACCCATATACCAGCAGCGACCTACCGATGACCCTGCCGAATGGTCTGACCGCATACTTCGAAACAGCAGAGTGCAACCATGGTCAGGCAAGTCTCTACTGGCAGCAGGACGGCCAGTTCGTTACACTGGTGAGCGTACCCACGCGCAAACAAAGCACAGGTTTCAGCAAGGGTGAGATGGCTAAGATCGCCGCCTCGCTGTCTAAGACCGCCGACCTGGGCAGAGTCGAGCCAGCGCCTGCGAACCGCCAGCTTAGCCTCCCCCTCCCCGAAGGCACCGCCCTAACCTGCCCAACCCCCGCGCTACCTAATGCGCTACCCGATGCCCAGCCAACCGGCATACCATGACCCGCCCCCAGCCCTTATCGGCAACAGCCACTGGTGTTAGCCCAAAATTACCCCTCTGGCGGTGCCAAGTCCGGCCAGGGCGCAAATTCATTGCGCCCATCTACAAGCACACAACCCACGTAGGGGCGCGGATTTATCGCGCCCATCCGTTTTTACACTAGCACCATGGCAATATGGTATTGATTCCCAACCTTGCTGCCAGTCAGCAGCTGGGGGCTTACCCCCAGACCCCCTCGATCACTTCTAACTTTTATCTCGGCTTGATGTGTATGGATGGACGGTGGCCCGCCCTGCTAACCGCCATTTACTGCATCGTCAAACGTACTTGGCGCTATCCCAATATTGCCTCGCCATAATTTGACATCCAGGCGGCAGAGGAATATACTTGAGCTAATGCTGTCGCAGTGACAGCAGGCCGGTAGAAGAAAAGGATATTTATTACAGAAGGAGAAAGATAGTGAAACGTATCATACTCGCGATTGCCGTGCTGATGCTGCTGTTGAGCAGCAGCGTGGGGCTGGTTACGCAGCAAGCGGCTGCCAGTCAGCCCTCGGTTAGCCAGAATACCAGCCAGGTCGCCAGCCAGCCAGCCAACCCGGCCCAGGCGCAAACGGCCCCGCGCTATGGCACTGGCGGCAAGATCTCGCTACCCCCGCCCCCTAGCTCCATACAGCCGAGCAGTGGAGTGGTTGATAACCGCAAGATTGCCCCGCCTAAAAGCCCCTTTACCCTGCCAGTGTTCGGCACCGACATCAACGTTGCTGGTGGCGAAGAGGTCGCGATTGCCGCCAACCCCACCAACCCGCTTAACTTCGTAGCGGGCGCGAACTTCGGTCGCTATACCACCACTGATGGTGGCGCGACCTGGAATGTAGGCAACCTCAGCGGCGGTGGCGACCCCGCGGTTGCCGCAGATTCCACCGGTCATATCTACTTTGCTGAGCTGGGGAACACCTCGTCTTGCCCCGACAACCCCTATGTGTACAAGTCCACTGATGGCGGCCTGACCTGGACCGGCCCGGTTCAGCCCCTCAGTGACCCCGACCCCGCGAATCACTTCTTCGACAAGGAGTGGATCACGGTGGACAACAACCCCGCCAGCCCCCATTTTGGCCGCATCTACGTCACCGCCAGCGTCTTCTATGCGCCGAGCTGCAACCTCGGCAACTATATTAACAACCGTGAGGTAGTTGCCTACTCCGACAATCAGGGTGCGACCTGGAGTCCGACCATCACCATCAGCGACGCCTCGCACGATCAGAACCAGTTCACCAACCCGATTGCTGCCTCCGATGGCACCGTCTACATCAGCTATCAGTATCAGAACTGCACCTACAACTGCAATGGCCTGCCCGCCTACAACCTGATCACCAAGTCCACCAACGGCGGGGTGAGCTGGAGCCCGAGCATCACGATGACCGGCCAGCCCATCTCCTACACTGGCTCGTCGGTGTCCGGTTACCAGTACCTCTACGCCAGCAGCACCTCGACTGGCTTCCGCCACAACGACCAGGCGATTATCGGCGTTTCGCCCACCAATCCCAACCAGCTATACGCCGTGTGGAGCGACGGGCGCTTCGAGAGTACCTTCGTCTACCAGGGCGTCACCGGCTGGCATGGCGACATCGTCTCCACCCGCAGCACTGATGGCGGGCTGACCTGGAGTACCCCGATCAAGGTCAATGACGACACCGTGCAGGGTAAGGACCAGTTCTTCCCCTGGATGGTGGTTGGCAGCGATGGCACTATCCACGCAAGCTGGAGTGACCGCCGCGACGCGGCGGTGAACGGCTTCCCCTACCGCGAATACTACAGCCAGTCCACTGATGGCGGCCTTACCTGGACGCCAAACCAGGCGGTAGCCGATGTCGGCGGCACGCCGTCCAGCTTCATCGGCGACTATAGCGGCCTCGCGGTCAACAGCAACAATTCGATCGTGATACCGATCTGGACCGATATGCGCAGCGGGCAGCGAGCCTACGTTGACCGTGGCCTGATGCCGCTCGCCACCCCAACGCCTGGCGGTGCCACCCCAACGCCGGTTGCAGGCACTCCGACTGCCACGCCCACCCAGTGCGGCGCCTCCGCGGCCTGGGTCAACAAGATGAGCCTGCCAGCGGTTAGAACCCGCGCCCTCGGCGCTTACTACCCAACCAACGGCAAGTTCTACCTGCTCGGTGGGCGCAGCTCCGATAGTGCTGGCTCCGACGTACTCAACCCCACCGAATACAACCCTGGCACCGATACCTGGACGGTCAAGGCCGCTACCTTCCCCACCAACCTGGTCAACAACATGGGTGGCGGGGTACTCACCATCAGCGGCACCCTGCAGATTATCGCGGTGGGCGGCTCCGCTGCTGGCGGCACCACAGCTACTGGCGATGTTCGCCTCTACAACCCCACCAGCGATACGCTCACCACCATGAGCAGCGACCCCTGGCCCGAAGGCGCTATCTCCAACACCCTGCCTGGTGGCTTTACCGTGTTCCAGAACAAACTCTACATCCTGGGCGGCTTC
>QHBQ01000100.1 GCA_003243865.1 Candidatus Chloroheliales bacterium
GCGAGCCGAAGGAGCCATCGGCGTTACCCAGCAGCACCGACACGTAGCCGACATAGGCATCTGCAACTGCCAGGTCGGGGATGCCATCATGGTTGAAGTCGGCCACCGCCGCCGAAACGGCACCACCATTCGCCGCATATTCAACGTGAGGGGCGAAGCTGAGGGTGAGAGGGGCTACCACCCCTCTACCACCCAACGTATAGTTAATGGTGGAGCTATTGCTTCCGCTGGCTGCCACTGGGGCGAGGCTGAACGCGGCGGCAAGAGTACTGCCAAGCAGCAGCGCGGCAATAATGACGGCATTGCTATAAGCATGACGCTTCATCGAGTATCTCTCCACTCCTCATCCTGGGTTTATTCGCGCTCTCGTCCGTTGCCGTTGGCCCGCTCCAGAGCGAGCGCCGAGTAGCCCGCCGTCTTCAGCGTCTTTGCCAGCTTCTGCAAGGCGGAGCTGCGCGACCAGGCGTTGGTTTCCGGCAGGTTGACCAGGGCAAGGGTGGGGCTGAGGCGGCGGAGCAGGTAGGTAGAGGTCTTGCGGCTGGCCGCCAGTTCGTCAAGCACGTTGGGGTCGTCCACCTCCAGGATAGTCGCATCGGTGAGCCGCACCCGCTTGATGCTGCGACCCCAATCCTCAATGCTTCGGGCGACGTTCTGCGGCACCTCGCGCTGGCTCTGCTCGGCCAGGAACTTAAGGATTTCGCTGACGCTGGTGCCGTTCTCCACCGCCCGCACCACGCTCTCCTTTGTAATCGTGTAGGCGCTGACCATATCGTGGCGGGTGAGGTCGGCGAACTTGAGCAACCGCCAGAGCGAGCCGCTCTCCGGATGGAAGACCAGCACCTCGAAGTTGGGTTGCAGCAGCAGCATCTTCCTCATCGAGTCGGTCTTGGGCAACTTGCCATCGCCGTTGGTGGCGAGCAGCTCGTGCGCCTCCGGCTTGACGCGGAAGGCGACGAACTGGCCCTCATCGTCGTAGCCAACATCCACCAGCCCCAGCCAGTGCAGACCGGTTTCGACGATTTTGAGTATCACGCGGCCCTCGCGCTGCGGCCACTCCTCCTGGAAACGGCCCAGGTTGCGGTAGCCGATGTAGCGTAGGGTGTCGGCCTTGCTGCGGAACAGGTAGGGGTCGGCCTGCTCGAAGTGGCGCATCAGGCTGAGGGCGCTGTACCAGCAGCCCGCCTCCAGCGAGGCCAGTTTCTCTACCACCTTCTTGCGCCCGGCGGTGACGTTGCCGCTCCACCAGTAGCCGCCCACATAGACCAGCGGCTCGAACCAGTGAACATCGTCCAGCCAGAGCTTGAACAAGCGGCGCTGCTGCGCGGCGAAGGTCAGGTTGGCGGCCCAGTCGTCGGTGCGCGGCGTAACCACCAGGTTGCCCGCATCGTGGCGGAGCAAGTCGAGGCTGAGAGCGGCGTGCAGCACCAGGTCGAGCCGGTCATCGGCATCGTCGGTTAGCTCGCTCGGCACCAGCATCATCTCGTTGATACGCTTGATCAGGCGTTTGGGCAGGCGGCTGTCCTGTGCGGTCAGGGCCACGCTGTTCTGCTGCACGAAGTTTAGCACGGTGAGGATATCCCAGGCCAGCGCGTAGGGCGGAACGATGCGCGTCACCGCCGGTTCGCGCGCGATCGGCTCGATGGGCGGCGGTTCGTTGGCGATCGGCACGTGCGGCTGCATTATATCCTTGGGGATGAAGAAATAGCGGCGAGCCTCGAAGTAGGTTTCCAGCGCCAGGAAGCGCTGGGCCAGGTAACGCAGATGCTGGCGCAGGTCGCTCTCCTCCATCCCGGCCTGCTTGCGAAGCTCGGTCAGGTTGATGCGCCCACCCTTGTTGCAGATAAGATTATAGATTGCCTTTGGCCCAGCGGGCAACGAGCCGATCGCGGCGGCGATGCGCTCTGGCTGGCTGAGAATCTCAAGCAGCAGATCGGCGATCTCCTCCTTATAGTAGGCAGGCTGGCTGATCTTCAGCTTCCAGGCCAGGGCAATCTGCTCAAGCTGGCCTAGTTCGTAGTAGTCGAACAGGCTGCTGAGGCTGGCGTCGAAGCGCGGTGGGGCAAGCAACTCCTGCCCCAGCTTCTTCAGTACCCGCGCCACCTCGTTACTGAGTGATACCACGCGGCGCTCCTCGCCACCGCCCAGGTTCGCGCCGTAGGCGAAGCGATACTGCGCCGCCAGCACGCGGTTGCCTCTGGTGCTGACCTCCTCGACATCCACTACCCCCAGGCGGGCGAGGTTGGCAAGCAGCGCGTCCACCTCGGCAGGCGACGACTCCAGCGCCAGCGGCAGGCTATCAACGAATGCGGCCATCCCCCGCTGCTCCATCAGCCAGTTGAGGAACTGATGCTCCTGGCTGCTCATCTCATCCCAAATCCACTTCACCGCGGTCTCATCCATCAGTTCGCGGTAGAGCATCACCGCCAGTTCGTTCTGCCCCCCCTTGAAGAGGGGCAGTTGCAAGGCAGCGGTGGTCTTCTTCAAATCATCATAGGAACGGCCCATCAACCGCCCCAACAGGTTTTTCAATTTAACCCTCCCGATCGTCAACCCCATCTCAGGCAGGTTACATTCTCGCGCAGCCTACCACTCTTACTTTCTATGATAAAACAAACCGTGCCAGTTTGTCAACTTTGACCTGAGATGTACCCCCAAAAAAGGAACGCAAAGAAGCCAAAAATAAGGTGGACTACGGCTTGCCTGCACCGATTTGCCTATGTAGCATATATGTGTTATAATCCTTGACAGGCAAGCATAGACAGTTGGCGACTTGCAGGAGCTAGAAGACGATTCCCTTGAACGATGGTAATATCATGAACGACACCGCCCCAGGTCAGGGCTACGACGCCTACCCCCTGCTGCCGCTCAAAAATGTTGTTATCTTCCCCCACACCACTGTCACCCTGATGGTAGGACGCCCGCGCTCGCTGCTGGCGCTGGAACATGCCCTCGCTAGCGCCAAGCGGCTGGCGGTAATGACCCAGCGCAACACCGGCAGCGAAGAGCCAGTCCCTGATGATCTCTACGCAGTTGTCACCCTCGTCGAAGTGACCAGCTATCAGCAGCAGCCTGATGGTAACTACCAGGTGATCGTCGAGGGGATGTGCCGCGTCAGTGCGGTACGCTATATCACCACCGACTGGCTGTATGATGTCGAGGTGGACGAGATGGCTGAACACGGCAGCCAGGGATCGGCCACCGAAGCGCTGATGCGCCATGTGCTGGGCCTGTTCACCGACTTCAGTCGGCTCAGTCAGCGGGTGCTTGCCGATGTGCTGGCGGTCGCCGCGCACATCTCCAACCCCGGCCAGCTTGCCGATGTGGTTGCCGCTCATGTGGTCAGCGAGGCGGAGCAACGCCAGCAG
>QHBQ01000523.1 GCA_003243865.1 Candidatus Chloroheliales bacterium
CTATATGAGGAACGCTGCCGTTGACTGACGCAGTTGTGGTCGCGGCGGGCTTGGCGGCATCGTCGCTGCCGTAGCTGCGCTTGCGCGGCGGGATCAGGCTAATGTCCACCTCACGATAGCTGATAATCGGGTCGGTGGTGTTCGGGTCGTAGAGGGCATAGGTGGTCTTCAGGAAGTTGGCGTCGTCGCGCTCCGGGAAGTCGGGCTTGTAGTGGGCGCCGCGCGACTCGTCGCGCAGCAACGCGCCGATGGTGATGGTGCGGGCCAGCACCAGCATATTCCACAACTGGCGGGTGAAGGCCAGCGCCTGGTTGGCGTAGTTGGAGCGGTCGGGGACGTGGATGCGGGTGCGGTAGCGCTCGATCATCTCCTGCAGCCGCTGGTCGGTCTGCTTCAGCTTATCGTTGTAGCGCACGATAGTGACGTTATCAGTCATCAGTTCGCCCAGTTCCTTGTGCATCTGGTAGGGGTTCTCCGGCCCTTCCATCTTCATCAGCCGCTCAACCTTGTCCTGCTCGCGCTTCACCGCCGCATCGAGGGTCACGCTGCTGACCGCAGTTGCGCTCTTGCCTGCGTTCTTGGCGTAGGTGACGGCGTTGGGGCCAGCGATGAAGCCGCCGGAGATGCAGGAGAGCAGCGAGTTCGCACCGAGGCGGTTGGCGCCGTGGATGCTGAAGTCACACTCACCGGCGGCAAACAGGCCAGGGATGCTGGTCTGCTGATTGAAGTCCACCCAGATGCCGCCCATCGAGTAGTGGACGGCAGGGAAGACGCGCATCGGCACCTTCTTGGGGTCGTCGCCGACGAACTTCTCGTATAGGCTGATGACCCCACCGAGCTTGCTTTCCAGCATATGGGGGTCGAGGTGGCTGACATCGAGGTAGACCTGGCGCTGGCCGTCTACCCCCAGGCCCATCTCCGTCACCACCTTGAAGATAGCGCGGGTGGCAATGTCGCGCGGCACCAGATTGCCATACTTGGGATACCACTCTTCGAGGAAGTACCAGGGCTGGCCGTCCTTGTAGGTCCAGACCCGCCCGCCCTCGCCGCGAATGCTCTCGCTCATCAGCCGCAGCTTGTCCTCACCAGGGATGGCGGTGGGGTGAACCTGGATGAACTCGCCATTGGCGTAGGCCGCGCCCTGCTGGTAGAGGGCGCCGTTGGCAGTGCCGGTGTTGATCACCGAGTTGGTGGACTTGCCGAAGATGACACCGGGGCCGCCGGTCGCCATAATCACCGCATCGGCGGCGAAGGCACGGATCTCCATCGTGCGCAACTCCTGGGCGACAATGCCGCGACAAACCCCCTGCTCGTCAAGCACCGCGCTGAGGAACTCCCAGGTCTCGAACTTCTTGACCGTGCCCTCGGCCTCGTGGCGGCGCACCTGCTCGTCGAGCGCGTACATCAACTGCTGGCCGGTGGTTGCGCCGGCAAAGGCGGTGCGGTGGAAAAGGGTGCCGCCAAAGCGGCGGAAGTCGAGGTTACCTTCAGGGGTGCGGTTGAACGGCACGCCCATGCGGTCGAGCAGGTAGATGATCGAGGGGGCCATCTCGCACATCTGCTTGACCGGCGGCTGGTCGGCCAGGAAGTCGCCACCGTAGACCGAGTCGTCGAAGTGCTGCCAGGTGCTATCGCCCTCACCTTTGGTATTGACCGCCGCATTGATGCCGCCCTGAGCGCAGACCGAGTGGCTGCGGCGCACCGGCACGATGCTGAACAGCTCGACCGGCACCCCGGCCTCGGCGACCTTGATGGTGGCCGACAACCCGGCCAACCCGCCTCCGACAACGATAACCTTAGCTGGCATTTGCTACTTCCTCCTTCGTGGGAGACAATTAACTCAGGAATGTGCCGGTAATCCCGTTACCGACCAGATAATAGTGAGTGGCGATGGCGACGCCGAGGTAGGCGACCGCAACGAAGAGCAGGCCACAGACGTAGGCGCTGATCTTCTGGGCGCGAGGGCCGACGGTGAAGCCCCAGCTTACCAGGAAGGCCCAGATGCCGTTGGTAAGATGGAACGAGATAGCGACTATGCCGATGATGTAGAAGACATAAATCCAGCCGACCGCGAGGAAGCTCATCACCCCATCGTAGGTGGCCGAGTGGCTGGCGAAGATGCCGAAGCGGAAGGTTAGCTGGTGGTAGAGCAGGAAGACCAGCGCAATGATGCCGGTGGCCCGCTGCCAGAAGAAGGCCCAGTTGCGATAGTAGCTATAACCGATGGCGTTCTGCCGCGAGTAGGCCATGATGTACAGCCCGTAGATGACGTGGTAGAGCAGTGGGATGTAGATGATGAATATCTCCAGGAACAGGATGAAGGGGTTGCCGCGGATCGCGGCGGAGGCATCATTGAAATCCTTCTGGCTGGTGATGGCGAGGGCGTTCTCGTAGAAGTGGAAGAGCATGAAGCCGCCGATGGGGAGGACGCCGAATAGGGAGTGCAGCCGACGCAGCCAGAAGTGGTTGCGCATCACGAAACTGCTAGCGGGCATAATCACGGGTTTGCACCTCCATCATTATGATTGCAGATTGTAGATCGCAGATTGTAGCGCGGAAGTCTCAGCAGAGCGATGCGCCGCACGCCGCTACAAGTTGCGCCGAACAGCAACCGGCCTGGGTGCCGCTTCAATAAATATTTTACCATACAGCTACCCTAATCTGCAATCTACAATCTACAATATGCAGTAGGCCCAGTAGTGAAACTCATTCCAGGCCGCCGCGGCGGGCGGGGCGTGGGGGTCTGCCTCGGCATCAATTCGCAGCGTCACGCTACGCTTGCCGCTGGTGGCACTGGCGGGCAAGAGGAACTCCTCGTCGCGCCACGATTTGTACTTGTTGCTGCCCGGTGTGTACCAGACGCCGACCGGCTGGCCGTCCACGCTGACCCTGCCGCGCAGGTAGCCAACCGTGTAGTCGAGGCGGCGGCGGAGCAACACGCTCCTGTTGGCGGGGTCGAGCGCGATAGTGAAAGTAACGCTGCCGGTGGCAGTAATCGCCCACCCGCTGTCGCTGATGTGGTCCTGGGTAGTCTCATAGTAGCCGGTCGTCTGCCCCTGCCAGACCAGACCACTGACCTGATCGTGGTGCGCGGCCTGGTTGCCCTTTGGCCCGAAGGTAAGTTCGTCAGTCTGGCTCAGGGCCAGGGTGGGGCGCAGCAGCGGCAAATCGTGCAGATAGCTGATGGTCGCGCTCGGCTTGCTAGCGGCCCGCGCCAGCAGCAGCCAGCCAACCCCGCGCCGACCAGGGTCAGCAATATCACCGCAACGAGCAGGGGAAGACGGCCAGGTTTTGGGTTTGGATGGGACATACTGACTGAGTATACCAACCCGCCCGCTTTCGCGCAAGGCTTTTGGTTTAGCTGCCGATCAGCGGCATCTGCTCGCCGGGGGTGCGCTCGATTGGCTGGGCCTGGCGGGTCATCTGCGCCTTGCTATGGGGTGGCATATCTACGCGCACTCCGGCAAATAGCTGGTCTACGGTGATGATTTGCAGGCCGGGATAGTAGCGGTTCCAGGTCTCCGAATAGTAGCGGGGCGCTTGCTGGGCCTCCTTCAGCATCTCCTTGCTGGGCGGCTCCAGCGTGAGCAGCACGCCGATGGCTGCGCCCTTGCGCTGCACCACATTGCCGAGGGCGCGTACATCGTCGGGCTTCAGCTTGCCGCTCTTTACCGAGATCAGCACATCGCGGTAGCCGTTGCTGTCGTAGAAGGTGATATAGCCATCGTAGCCGCCATCTGCGCCCATCTTGCTCTTGCCTGCGCTGGCGGGCCGGTTGGGCAGACCGTCGAGCATCCATACCGCCCAGTCCTGAAAGTCGTAGCGGCCTTGCAGCGCGTTGGCGTGCGCCATCATCGCGGCGCTGACGGTATCCTTCGGCCAGCCGATAATCTGGAAGTTGGGGTTGCTCTTCTTGATACGGTCAGTGATCACGCCGATGGCAAGGCTGGTGATGTCTATGCCAATCCACTGCCGCCCCAGCTTCTCCGCCGCCTCGATGGTCGTGCCGCAACCGCAGAAGGGGTCCAGCACAACGTCACCGGGGTTGCTGCTCGCGCTGATGATGCGCTCTAGCAGGGTGAGCGGCTTCTGCGTTGGGTATAGCTGCTTCACAGGTGGAACACGTCCAATGTCCCATACATCGTCTTGCCTTACTCCTTCTGACTCTTGCTCCTCAGTTTGTGAAGGTATCCGCCGCCCTGTCTCATCGTGACCAGAAACAATCTTAGCTTTGCCAAATCGTTTTAGTGTTGAAGCTGCTCTCTCCATGTACAACTGGTTGAAGGTTCGCTGATTGCTCCCGGATCGGCTATAGAAGAAGATCACGTCATGATTACGCTGGAACGAATACTTCCCCGAGGGCCACTTTCGGTAGTGCCAAATAATCTCATTTTGGAAGTTATCGGGACCAAACACGTTATCAAGGATCAACTTGAGGTAGTGGCTGGCGGTGGGGTCGCAGTGAAGATAGAGCGAGCCGGTCGGTTTGAGCACGCGATGGAGTTCGGCGAGGCGAGCAGTCATCATCACCAGATAGGCGGCGAGGTCACTCTTGCCGACTGGCCCTTCCGCCTCGTCGGGGTCGCCAATCAGGGCGCGGAGCAGGTTAATGGTTGGCTTGTTGACCCGGCCGCTCTGGATGATGTCATCGAAGGCAGCCACTGCCGCCTCGCCCCAGTGCCAGGTATCCTCGAAGGCGCGGATTTGCGCCTTGCTCTCGGCCTTGGCATCACCACCGCCGAACAGCACGTTGTAGCTGCGGTTGGAGTTGAACGGCGGGTCGAGGTAGACGAGGTCAACGCTCTGGTCGGCGATGTACTTGCGCAGCACTTCGAGGTTGTCGCCATAGTAGAGGGTGTTGGTCATGATGCGGGCTGCTCCTTAATCTTTAGTCCTTAATCCTTATCCCTCAAGGTCGGTGGATGATGCCTTCGTATACGATCTGGGCCATCTCGTCGCGGCGAATGTTGTTGCTTGGCCTGAAGGTGCCGTCGGGATAGCCGTTGATGATGTTGTTGTGGAAGGCGGTCTCGATGCTCACGTAAAAGACGTAGCCGGGTGGTACATCGCTAAAGTCCTGACCGCCAATGGGAGTGTAAGGCTGGTAGCCACCAGCCAGCACCACCAGCTTGGTAAGCTGCCCCCTGGTGATGGCAACGTTGGGTAGGTAGCAGGGATAGGTTGCGCCGTGCGCAGCGCACCCAGCCGGGTCGAAGCCGCTGAGGATTCCGGCGTGGAAACCGCTCTCGATGTAGACATAGGCAAAGTAGCCGGGCGGCACATCGGTGAAAGTCTGGCCGTTCACCGGCGTGCTGAGGGTCAGGCCGAAGCCGAGGGCCACGATTTTGGCGAACTGCCCGCGCGTGGCGGTGCCTGCGGGAGTGTAATGGCTGGTATCGGTGCCATTGATCACCCCACGGCAGTTGAGATAGTGAATAGCGGTGTAGAAGATGTTGCCAGTTATGTCCCCAAACGGGTTGGGGCAATCAGTGGGGGTGGCGCTGGCAAGCGGCAGCGGTGTAGGGGTGGGCGGCGCGGCAGTGTTGGTTGCCGCTGGTGTGCTGGTAGCTGTCGGCGTGGAGGTGGCAGGCAAGGGCGTGCTGGTGGTGGGCAGCGGCGTGTTGGTGACTGGCATAGAGGTATTGGTTGCTGCTGGCGTGCTGGTCGGGGCAGTTGTCGGTGTGCTGGTTGACACGCGGGTGGGGGTGAGGGTTGTTGCGCTGGTAGGAGTGCTGGTGGCACTTTGCGGCGTGCCAGTCACCGTCGGGGTGAGGGTTGGTGCATTGCACAAGTTGAGCAGCACCGACACATCGTTGGACCCCTGATTGCCGGTCACCAGGTCAGAGCTGCCATCGCCGTTAAGATCGCCGGCGGCCACATCCTGTGGGCTGCTGCCCACCGCAAAGTTGACGGCGGCGGCGAAGGTGCCATCGCCACGCCCTTGCAGCATCGACACGTTATTGCTGTTGCTGTTGGCGGTGACGATATCGAGACGGCCATCAGCATTGAAGTCGGCGACCACGGCGGTAAGCGGGTTGGTGCCTACGGCATACGATTGCGCCGCCTGGAAGGTGCCATCGCCATTGCCTAGCAACACGCCAACGCTGTTATCAAAGCTGACCACCGCAGTATCGAGCTTGCCGTCGTTGTTGAAGTCGCCCGCCACCACCCATATGCCGAAGGCGGGGAAGAACTGCGCCGCCTGGAAGGAGCCGTCGCCGTTGCCCAGGAACACGACCAGTAGGTTGTCGTTGTAGCTGACGGTGATGATATCGAGGTTGGCGTCGCGGTTGAAGTCGCCAACCGCCACGCCAGAGATTTGCGCGCTGGTGGGCAGACTGCGCTGGGCCTGAAATGTGCCGTCACCGTTGCCCAGGAACACCGATACGTGACGGCCTGAGGTGTTGCCGGTGGCGATGTCGGGGATACCATCGCGGTTGAAATCGCCGACCGCCACCGAGTTAGGCAGGCCGAATGTCTGATAGATCTGCGCCGGCTGGAAGGTGCCATCGCCGTTGCCGAGCAGCACCGCCAGGCCAGCATTATCCACACCATAATTCGCCACCGCCAGGTCGAGCTTGCCATCAAGGTTGAAGTCGCCTGCGGTTACCGCCACCGGCTCGTAGCCCACCGTGAAAGACTGAGCGCTGCCAAAGTTGCCACCGCCGTTATTCAGCGCCACCGACACGGTGTTGAGGCTGGCGTTGGTCGCGGCCAGGTCGAGCTTGCCATCGTTGTTGAAATCGGCTAGCGTTACGCCGGTCGGGTTGCCACTGAGCGGATAGCTGATTGGTGGGGCGAAGTTGATGCCGTTGCAGCTCACGGGTGTAGCGCTAGCTAGCGCTGATGCGTTGTTGCCGCTCAGGTGGGTCAAGCCAAGTACACCGCTAACTGACTGCTCCGGTCGCGAGGCGCTTACCCTGGCGTTCTGGGCTAGCAGGGCGAGCGCGACGGATGAAACGAGCAGCAGGGTGGCAAGTTTGTGCCTCGGGCTGATGTGCATCTCTTTCTCCGTCTAGCTTGCGATGATTAGGCGGTTATGTCATCAAGGGTCAAGCTCATGTTTGGCTACATGCGGCACTGCCCACCTGGTTGCCTGGGCCTATTCTGGACTAACACGTTTGTCGCTACTATTATAGAGGACTAGCTAATGGTTGTAAAGATGTTCCATGGGCTACGCCCCTGCTGTTTGGGTCATGATGACCAACCTCCTGTAAAGCCCTGTCGGTTTGGGCCAATTCGCGCTCGCGCAAGCTGATGGCCCAGTCCAGTTCCAGTTGCCACTGCGCGATGATGTGCTGCATCGTGTTCATTACATAATCCAGGCTTTCCACCTGCCAGACCTCGGCGGGCAACTGCTTCAGGTCTTCGGCCTCCGCCTTCATGTGCAGCACATGGGCCTGGCAGTAGTTGAGGTAGTGGTCGAGCAGGTGCATCCGCTCCGCTGGCTGCAACAGGTGCAGATAGGCCGCCTTGTGCAGAAAGAACTTCTGGTACTCGCCGGGGTTGGAGGTGGTGTCCATCATCAGTTCGCACCAGCGTTGACGCCCTGCCTCGGTAATTGCATAGCTACGTATCTGGCGGCCGTTGCCGCGCTCCGCATCGCTCTCTTCGTAGGCGACGATCAGCCCTTGCTCCTCTAGCTTGGCGAGCAATGGATAGAGCCGCCCGTTGCTCACCTTTGCGTAGGGGCCAATGATGTCATTGAGGATCTGGGCAATGAGATAGCCATGTGCTGGCCTTATCATCAGCCGCGATAGGATGATTAGTTCGTACATATTAAGACCTTTCCTATGAGCCAGCCTACGTGAGCCAGCCTACGCTCCTACCTTGGAGCGTTGGCTCTCTCCATATCTTTCGCGCACCCTACCGGCTGCTCACTTGAGTGGCTGTGGCATTAGCCCTGCGCGCAAGCAGTTGCCCTGCCAGCCAGAGGAATGAGCCAAGCAGCGTCATCGTGGCAGGCACCCAGTCGGTGAAGTCATGCACTCCCACGCTGTTAGGGTCGGGGTTAGTTTGACCGATGATGATCAGCACAATGTCAGCAATGATGGCAATGATGGCGAGTACGGTGATGCCAATCTGTCCCCAGTGCGGGGCAGCTTCACCGCGTAGCTGTTGGTCATGCTCGCTGAAAAACTGCACCCCAAAGAGCAGCAGCAGCACGATGGGGAAGAGGTGGAAAGAGGTGATGAGGACATCGTCCACCGGACTAAAGGTTGCCCCATTCCAGCCATGACCAAAACAAAATACTATGAAAGCAGCGACCTGCAGCTTGTAGACTGCACTAGTGGTGTTAGTTGTCATGTGCAAACCTTGCCTCTCTTATGTGGGCATCCGCAGATGCAATTTCAACTTGCCAGCTTCTAAGGTTATCGTAACAGGTGTTCGTAACCTGTCATCATGACCTATTATACTTCCACTTTCGGCAATTGTCAAGAGCTTTTCCACCGAATTTGGCAGGAAAAGGGAAAATTGGTGATATTACCGGCCTTTGCCTTGACAGCGCCTGCTAACCTGCTATAATCAGCACGCAATTTCTAAGGTGGTGGTGCTATATGTCGGACAGCAGTAATGGCGGCGGCTACGGCTTCCTCGCCCAGCGTGCCTATCTATATTTGAGTGAGCAGGGCCAGCCGGTGGAAGAGGATACCCTCATCCGCTATATCTTCAGCGCGCTACCCGGTCAGAATCCGGCGAAGATCAACGTGGAGGTCTGGCGGGGGGTGCTGCCCAGTGTGCTGGGCGATAGCAGCCGCTTCCAGCCGTTGGGCGGGCGAATGTGGGTGGCGGCCGGGCTGGCCGTGGAAGCCGCGCCGGTGGCCGACGAACTGGCGAGCTTGGAATATATCGCGCTGGATACAGAGACGACCGGGCTGGAGGCTGGTCGCCACCGCATCATCGAAGTGGCAGCGCT